>JAGXHO010000180.1 GCA_024636105.1 Trueperaceae bacterium
ACGGCGACGACCTCGCCGTCGCGAGCACCACCGTCGACGTACCGACCGGGGCGATCGGCTTCGTCGTCGACGCCCTGCGGATCGAGGTCCCGTCCGACCTGCCGGCGGGCGCGTACGTGCTCGACGTCGTCGCTCGCGGCGACGGTCTCGAGACCACGGCGACGCGCGACGTGTCCGTCGAGGGGGTCGCCAGCGCGTTCCGGCAGTTGGTCGGTCGCGGTCTGGTGCCGACCTCCTTGGATACCGGTCAGGCGCTGGTCGCCGAGCGCGACCTGGCGCTCGGCGACCCCGCCCTGCTCGATCGGCTCGTGCAGGAGCTGCAGCTCGCGGCGCCGGCCGCCGGCGACGTGCTCCCGGCCATCGAGGAGGGGCGCTTCGCGGGCCTCGACGGTGGCGAGGCCTTCGCGACGAGCGGACCCGACGACGTCGCCGCGTTCTTGGCGCACCTGGTCGCGAGCGGTGCGCGCGACTCGAGCTTCGCGTTCGTCGATGCCTACGCGCAGTGGATCGTGGACGGAGCGCCGGAAGCGCCCTGACGGGGCGCCCCCGAACGGGTCAGTTGAGCAGGCGCTCGGCGATGCGGAAGCCGCCGGCGTAGGTGCCGATCACCGAACCGAGCGTGGCCAAGCCGAAGACCAGCAGGGTGCGCGCGGCCCGGTTCGTCCACCAACCCTTGGGCGACGTGACGTCGCGGCGCAGCGACACCAGGTCGCCGACCTGCGGCCGGCGGAGCGCCAGCTCGACGCCCGCCGCGACGAACCCGGCGCCGATGAACGGGTTGAGCGACGTGAACGGGGCCGCCAAGGCGGTGGCGAGCACCGTGAGCGGATGGCCGAGCGCGATGACCACGCCGAGACCGGCCAGCCCGCCGTTGAGGATCGTCCAATCGAGCAACAACCGCCACCCGAGGTCGGGCTCGCGCGCGAAGCCGATGGCGAACCCGGTCAGGACCAGAGCCACGAGCGCCCACGGGGCCCAGCGCTGCCACGCCCCGGGTTTCGGCGTCGTGCGCAACGCCGCGAGTCGCTCGCGGGTCGCACCCGGGCCAGGGTCGGGCTCGTCCAGCGCGGCGGCGAGGCCGGCGAGGTGGCCGGCGCCGATCACGACGAGGACCGATGCCGGACGCGACCCGGCGGCGTCCGCGGCCGCGAGCTCCTGGCGCAGCCGCAGCGCCATGTAGCGATCGCGCTCGGCGATGAGCGGTTCGAAGACGCGCGCCTCGTCCTCGGCGAACTCGGCGAACGTGCTCGCGAGCACGTCGCCCTCCTTGAGGCGCTCGATCTCCGCCTCAGCGACGGGCTGGCGGTTGAGCACGCTGCCGACGACGCCCGCGAGCAGGGTCGCGCGCTGCCACCACGGGACGTTCGCCACCACCCGCCGCAGCGTGGTGCCGAGGTCGCGGTCGACGAGCCACAGGCGCGCGCCGCGCGCCTTGGTCGCGGCGATGGCGGCGCGCATCTCGGCGCCCGGCTCGATGCCGAGCTGGTCGGCGAGGCGCTGCTGGAAGGCGCCGAGCGCGAGGCTCACGGCCACCATGCCGAGCTTCTTCTGCCGCCAGGCGTCGAGGAGGTCGAGGCGCGCGAACGCCTTGGCGTCGTCCAGGGCGGCGTACCGCCCGGCGTCGAGCTCGATCGCCACGGCGTCGGGGGCGTCCCGTTCGATCGTTTCGCGCACCTCCTCGGCGCTGCGGCGCGAGACGTGGGCGGTGCCCAGGAGCGTGACCTGGGTGCCGCCGACGTCGAGCACGCGGCGCGGGCCGTCGACCGGACCCGTGGGGGTGGCGGGAGTGGGGAGCGTCATGGGCGCGAGTCTACCGCCGGGTCCCGCCCGACGCCCGGCTACGATGGACCCGATGATGCCATGGCCCCCCGAGAGCCTCGCGGCGGCCGCCGCGTCCCTGCACGCGCAGGTCCGCTGGGCGCGGATCTGGCTGCCCGCGCTGATCGTCGGGGTCGTGTTGCTGCATCAGCTCGTCGTGGTGCCAGCGGCGCCCGAGGCGGTGCGCTTCTGGGTGCAGCTGTTGTTCTACGCGATCTTGGGTCCGGCGGTGACCTTCGTCGTCCTCGACCGCATCGCCGAGGCGCTGCTGGAGCGCGAGAAGGCGCAACACGAGCTGCAACGCCTCTACGGCGAGTTGCGCGACAGCTACGCGGTCCTGGGTGCGCTGCAGCGCATCACCGAGCGCTTCGCGGCCGCCCCCGACCTCGAGACGGCGGTGCGCGCCGCCGCCGCTGGGGTGCGTGAGGCGACCGGGGCGCGGGCGGCCGCCGTCGTGCTCGGGCAGCGCGCGCTGGCCGTAGACGCGGCGGCCGGGTACCGCGCCGAGGAGGTCACGGCCCACGCGCTGGCCGCCGATCGCGCAGCCGCGGACGCGGGCGCTCCACCGCCGTGGTCCGGTTCCGAGGTCGTGCTCACCGTACCCATGGCCTGGGGCGGGCGCCACGAGGGCGTGGTGTGGGCCTGCTTCGACGCACCGCCCGACGCGCAGCAGCAGGAGACGTTGGCGATCGTGGCGGCGGACTTCGCGGCTTCGGCCGAGGCGGTGCAGGGGCGCACCCGCGACCTGCTCACGCTGTTCGAGGTCGACCGCAGCATCCGGGCCGAGGGCAACCTCGCGCGCCTACTCGACAGCCTCCTCACGCGCATGGCCGCACGGGTCGGCGCCACGGGCGCCGGCGTGTACCTGAACGACGACGAGGGGGCGTTGGAGCTCCGTGCGGCGGTGGGCGACGCCGGCCGGGCGGCCTTGGCGGCGCCGGTGCCGCCGATGCGGTCGGGCGAAGGGCCGGTCGGGCGCGCGCTCGCCGCCCGCGAGAGCGTCGTCGTCCGCGCGCTCGACGACCAGGAGCGCCGGGCCGGTGGACCGCTGTTCGCGGGTGCTGGCTCCGCGACGCTCCTGCCGCTCGTCGTGGGTGAACCGACGGCCGCGGCGCTCGGGGTCGTCGTCCTCACCCACCCCGAGCCGGACCGCTTCGACGACGTGAGCCTCCCGTTCCTGACGCTCCTGGCCAACCAGGTGGCGCTGGCCGTGCGCAACGCCGATGCCTACCTACAGGCGGAGGAGCTGGCGATCGCCGAGGAGCGGGCGCGGATCGCGCGCGAGATCCACGACGGGGTGGCGCAGTCGTTGGCGTTCGCCGCGCTCAAGCTCGACCTGGTCTCGCGGCTGTTCGCCAAGGACCCGGTCAAGGCCGACGCCGAGCTCCGGCGCGCCAAGGAGACGATCCGCGAGATGATCCGCGAGGTTCGTCGCAGCATCTTCGCGCTCCGCCCGGTCGACCTGGAGCGCTTCGGTTTGATCGAGACGCTGCGGCGGTACGCGATCGACTTCGGGCAGCAGAACGACGTGGCCGTCCAGGTCGACATGGCGCCCTTGGGTGAGCTCTCGCTGAAGTCCGAGACGGTGCTCTTCCGCACCTTCCAGGAGGCGATGAACAACGTCGCCAAGCACGCCCGAGCGCGATCGGTGCGGGTGGCGCTCGAGGCCGCCGATGACGGCGACGGCATCGTCCTCTGCGTCGACGACGACGGCCTCGGGTTCGCGCCCGACGAGGTGAGCGATCGCGTCACGTCGGCCGGCGGGCTCGGCCTGCGCCAGATGGCCGAGCGGGTCGCCCAGCGCGGCGGGCACCTAGACGTCGTCAGCGCGCCCGGCCAGGGAACGAAGGTGCGGGTGCGGGTCCCCCGCTGAGGGGGTCCCGCACCCGCACGCGATCGCTCAGGTGCGCTCGGCGATCTACTTGGTGCGGTAGCTGGTGCCGAACCGCTTCTGGAACTTCTCGACGCGGCCCTCGGTGTCGATGAAGCGCTGTTGACCGGTGTAGAACGGGTGGTTGCCCGACCAGACGTCGACGTGCACCTCGGCGCGCGTGCTGTACGTCTCGAGCACCACCTGGCCCTCGCAGACGACCTTGCAGGGCACCATCTTGGGGTGGATGTTCTTCTTCATCGTGTCCTCCGTGGGCGCCGACGGACCGCGCCCGGGGCACGGACGGGGGTCGTGCCCGAACCGAACGAGCGTAGCACACACCCGCGCAGCGCGGGTGTGGCTCGAACGCACGCTTCGCGGAGGTCGCCCCGCGATCAGGCGCCGGGTTCGCCCCCCGATACCGGGTCACTGGCGTTGCGCACCTGCCGCTGAACCCGCGCGAGGATCGCGGTCATGCCGCGCAGGCGCAGCGGCGAGATCGCCTTCGCCAAGCCCAGCGCGTCCGCGAAGTCGCCGGGCACGGCGAGCACCTCCGCGGCGGTGGCGCCGTCGAGGCCGGCGTGCAGGACGCCGGCGAAGCCACGGGTGGTGGGCGATTCCTCCGGCGCGTCGAAGTGCAGGCGCACGCGGCCGTCCGTGCCGACCTCGGTCGCGACGAAGAAGGGCGTCTGGCACTCCGTGACCCGCTCGAACAGGTCGGGGCGGTCGCGGAGGGCCTCCGGAAGCGGTGGCAGGGCGTCGGCGTGCTCGAGGAGCAGGTCGAGGGCGAGCGCCGCCGGCACGGCGCGGAAGGCCGCGACCACCGCGGCGAGGCGTTCTGGGAGGGCGGAGGCAGGCATGGCCGCAGGATACGGCGGTGCTACCCTGAGGCGGTCATGCGCGCTTACCCCGACCGCACCCTCATCGTCCCTCGTGGGCCCGTCGACGCCGTGGCGCGCGTGCCCGGGTCGAAGTCGATCACCAACCGGGCGCTCCTGGTGGCGGCGCTGGCCCGCGGTCCCTCCACCCTCACGGGCGCCCTCGTCGCCGATGACGCGGCGGTCATGGTCCGCGCCCTGAACGTCCTCGGCGCCGCCGTGCACCCCGACCCCGACGACCCCACGCGCATCGCCGTGGTCGGCGTCGACGGGCGCTGGTCGAGCACCGGCGCGGAGCTCGACCTCGCCCTCTCCGGCACCTCGCTGCGCTTCCTGACCGCGGCCGTCGCGCTCGGCCATGGCCGCTTCGTGCTCGACGGCGTCCACCGCATGCGGGAGCGTCCGGTCGGCGACCTGATCGGGGCGCTGCGCGGCCTCGGCGTCGACGCGCGCGCAGCCGGTGGCGACGCGTTCCCACCGGTGACCCTCCACGCGGACGGCCTCCCCGGCGGCACCACGCGCGTCGCCGGCGATCGTTCGTCGCAGTTCCTCTCCGGGCTCCTCCTCGCCGCCCCGTACGCCCAGGGCACGTGCACCGTCGAGGTCGAGGGGGTGCTCCAGTCCAAGCCGTTCATCGACCTGACGATCGCGGTGATGGGCGCGTTCGGGGTCGACGTCGCACGCGACGGGTACCGACGCTTCGAGGTCCGGCCGGCGCCGTACGTCGGACGGGGCTACGCGATCGAAGGGGACGCGATGGCCGCGGGGTACGCGTGGGGGGTGGCCGCGATGGCGGGCGGGCGCGTCCGGGTCGCCAACGTCGGCGCGGACTCGGCGCAGGGCGACAAGGCGTTGCTCGACGTGCTCGGTCGGATGGGGTGCGCGGTGGGATGGACCCCGAGCGCGTCGGAGGCCTCGCTGCCTGCGGGCGCCCGGCTGCGCGGCGGCACCTTCGACCTCAATGACCTCCCCGACCAAGCGCAGACGCTCGCGGTGCTCGCGCTCGCCGCCGACGCGCCGGTGCGCATCGTCAACGTCGGCAACCTGCGCATCAAGGAGACCGACCGGCTCCACGCGCTCGCGGTGGAGCTCCGCAAGTTCGGCGCGCGGGTCGAGGAGCTCGACGACGCGCTCACCATCGAGCCGATCGAGGCGCCGCCGGCGAGGGTCGAAGTCGACACCTACGGCGACCACCGCATGGCGATGGCGTTCGCGCTCGCCGGCGCGCGCTGGCCCGGCGTGCACGTGCGCGACCCAGGCTGCGTAGCCAAGACGTACCCGGGCTTCTTCGACGACCTGAGCGCCTGGGGCGTCGGCGTGGAGGCGGCGTGAGCGGTTCGGGCGCCCGCGATGCAGGGGTCGTCACGTTCGACGGCCCCGCCGCCTCCGGTAAGTCGACCGCCGCTCGGCGCGTCGCGGCCGCGCTCGGGGTGCCGTTCGTGTCCTCCGGCCTGCTGTACCGCGTCGCGACGCTGCTCACGACGGGTGCCGGCGTGGCCCTGGACGACGCGGACGCGGTGCTCGCGGTGCTCGACGCGCACGCGGTGGAGCTGCGCCCGGGCCTCGGCGGCGACGCCGTTCGCGTCGATGGCGACGACGTCACCGCGGAGCTCCATAGCGACGCGGTCGACGCCGCCGTGTCGCGGGTGGCCGCCCACCCATCCGTGCGGGCATGGGTGGACGCCCGCCTCCGCGAGATGCCGCGCCCGTTCGTGATCGACGGACGCGACATGGGTTCGGTCGTGTTCCCGGACGCGGCGCACAAGTTCTACCTGACCGCCGCGCCCGAGGTCCGCGCTGCCCGCCGGGTGGGGGAGCGCGCCGCCGATCTGGCCGAGGTCGCCGAGGCGATCCGGCGGCGCGACGCCCTCGACGCGCGCCAGCTCGCGCCGGCCCTGGACGCCCAGCACCTGGACACGAGCACACTCGACCTCGAGCAGGTGGTGGCGTGGGTGCTCGGCCGCCTGGCGATGGCGGCGGCGACGTGACGCACCGTGGGGGGACCGCGTCGGTCCCCGGTCGCGACGTGGGCACCGCGTGGAGCCGGTCGTGCGCCGTCCTCGAGCGGGTGGTCGTGACCAGCACCTTGCACAAGCCCTCGGCGCACGCGCCGGCGCGTCGGATCGCCGCGCACTTCGCCGCCGCCGGGATCGACGTGGTGCTCGATCTGAACGGCGATCAGTCGATCGGCGAGTTGCGGCCCGCGCCGGACCTCGTCGTGGCGGTGGGGGGCGACGGCACCCTGTTGGCGACGGCACGGCGGTTGTCCGGACGGCCTTGGCCGGTGCTCGGCGTGAACCTCGGCAAGCTCGGCTTCCTCGCGGCGTTCGGCGTCGACGAGGTCCTCGCCTACGCGGACGGCGCCGAGCCCGTGGGATGGCGCGCCGTGGCGGCGGCGAGCCTCTCGGTCTCGGTGCGCGGCGGTCCCCCCGTTGTCGCGTTCAACGACGTCACGGTGTCGCAGGGGGTGATGACGCGGTTGGTGCGGGTCCGCTTGGACGTCGATGGCTTCCTGGCGGCCGAGTACCGCGCCGATGGCGTCGTCGTCAGCACCCCGGTCGGTTCGACGGCGTACTCGCTGTCGCTGGGTGGCCCGATCCTGCTGCACGAGCTGCGCGCGCTCCTCGTCACGCCGGTGGCGCCGCAGGCGTTGGCGAACCGCCCCATCGTCTTGGGCGCCGACGCCCGGCTGCGCTTGACGATCGAAGGGCGCGCCGACGAGATCGCGCTCGTCCTGGACGGTCAGGAGCGCATCGACCTCGCCAGCGGCGACGCCTTCGAGGTCACGCTCGGTCCGGACGTCGTGCGGCTCGTGCCGGGCGGGTACGACCCGTTCGCGGTGCTGCGCCGCAAGCTCCGGTGGACCGAGGGACCGGCGCTCGACGGCGCCCCGGACCTGGACGCGATCCGGGACGACGCCGTCCTGGACGGTAGGGAATCGTGAGGTGCACCCTTGGTGGGGCGCAAGGCGGTGGGCGATGATCGTCCCATGACGTTGATCCCCCCCGAGTTCTTCCGTCGCCAGGACGAGGAGCCGGACGACCGCTTCTACGCCGTGCCGCGCCCCGATTCGCACCTCGACGACGAGGCCGACGCGGTCGTCACCCGCTGGTACGACGAACGCCTCCCGGCCGACGGACCCGTCCTCGACCTGTTCGCCGGCGCCCGCTCCCACCTGCCGGGGCGCCTGCGCGACGCGGTCGGCGTGGGTCTCGATCGGGCAGCTCTGGCGCGCAACCCGCAGCTGCGCGCGCACCACGTGCTCGACCTCAACCTCGACCCGACGCTGCCGTTCGCGGACGCGTCGTTGGCGGCGGTGGTGTGCACCGCCAGCGTCCAGTACCTCACCCGACCCATCGACCTCGTGCGCGAGGTCGGGCGCGTCTTGCGCCCCGGCGCCCCGTTCCTCGTCGTGTTCGGCAACCGCATGTTCCCGACCAAGGCCGTGCTCTGTTGGCGGGCGTCGGACGACGAAGCGCACCTGCGTCTGGTGCGCGGGTACCTCGCGGCGGCCGGCGGCTTCGCGCCTCCCGACCTCCATGGCCACCGCCCCGAGGGGGGCGAGGCGCTCTACCTGATCGCCACCCGCGCCGATCCGTCCGTCGCGCCCGACTGAATCGTGGCGTCGCCGCCCCGAACGCTCTGGGTGGTGGCCAACGGCCACGGCGAGGACGCCATCGCCGCGGCCCTCCTGGTGGAACTGCGCGCGCGCCTTCCGGGCTGGCGCTTTCTCGCGTTCCCGGTGGTCGGCGTCGGCGCCGCGTTCGCGGGGCTGGACGTGCCGATCGTCGGGCCCAGGCGCCGACTGCCGGCGGACGGCTTGACGCTGCACCACCCGAGCCTGCTGTGGGCCGACCTGCGCGCGGGCCTCATCGGCGTGACCCTGCGGCAGCTGCGGGTGTTGTGGACGGGCCGAGCCGACGCCGTGCTCGTGGTCGGCGACGTCTACGCGCAGGGTCTGGCGACGCTGCTCCGCGGCGCACGCCGGTTCGTCGTCCAGCCGCTGGTGTCGGTGCGCTTGGCCGAAGGGGGCGACCGAGTGCCGTGGAACCGGACGTTCATGGAGCGCATCCGCGCACCGGAGCGCGCGCTGCTGCGCCGCGCCGAAGCCGTGTACCCGCGCGACGAGGCGACGGCCGGATGGCTGCGCGCGCGCGGCGTCGGCGCAGCCCGCTTCCTCGGCAACCCGATGATGGACGGCCTGACGGGTCGGCCGCTGGGTGGCAGCCGGCCCGGCGCGACCCTCGCGCTATTGCCCGGTTCGCGAGCGTACGCGAAGCAGGCGCTGGAGGCGATGGTGGCCGGGATGGGGGCGCTCGGCGACGCCGGCGCGCCCTGCGTGGGCTGGGTCGCTTGGACGGGCGGCGAGCCGCCGCCGCCGCCCGCCGGCTGGACGCGCGCGTCGGTCGGCGACCACGCGGGTTGGCGCCGCGACGACGTGCGGTTGGGGTTCGTCGCCCACGCGTTCCGCGACGTGCTCGCGAGCGCCGACGCCGTCCTGGGGACGTCGGGCACCGCCCAGGAGCAGGCGGCCGGACTCGGGCTGCCGGTCGTCGCGTTTCCGGTCGAACCCGCGTACGGCCGCGCCTTCCTGACGAACCAGAAGCGTCTGCTCGGCGGCGCCCTGCAGGTCGTCGAGCCGGACCCGGCTTCGGTCGCCGCGGGCCTGCGGCGGGCCCTGCACGATCCCGAGGTCCGGGCGGCGGCGCGACGGGACGGCCCGGAGCGGCTCGGCCCGCCGGGGGGGACGGCGGCGATCGCCGCGGACGTGGCGGCGCGCCTCACGGTCGATCCCGCCGCTTGAGGCGGAGCGCGGCGACCGGGTCGGTCAGCCGGACGCCGTGGGCGCGGCGGCGGCCTCTGCCTCGGCCTCGGCGAGCATCTCGGCGAGGCGCGAGCGGCACCGGTCGTGCTTCTTGGCGTACGCGCCCGCGGCGTAGTGCGGGTCGAAGAGGTCGGCCAAGGCGACGTCGCCCGTGAGCCAGAGCGGTACCCGCTGGTCGTAGAGCTTGTCGATGAAGTGGACCCAACGCAGCGCGCGCTGTTGGTCCGGGATCGGTGCGGCGCCGGCGACGACGAAGGCGCGCGCCGCCCGGCCCCACGCGCCGTAGCGCACCGGGTGGAGGTCGGCGAGCGCGGTGTGGAGCTCGCTCCAGGAGGCGCGGACGGCGTCGGCGGGAGCGGCGGCGGCGGTGGCCGGCGCAAGCAGCGACCGGTCGCGGTCGGCGACGCGGTGGTCGGGTCCGTCGATGCGCACGGTGCGGAAGCGCGCCGCGATCGACTGGATCTCGCGCCGGAACGACGCCGCGTCGAATCGCCCCTCGCCCTGGGCGTCCGGTGCGGTGTTCGACGTGGTCAGGACGCGGGCGCCGCGGTCGAACACGTGCGCCAGGAAGGTCTTGACGATCAGCGTGTTGCCCGGGTCGTCGAGCTCGAACTCGTCGATGCAGTAGAGCCGCTCCTGGCCGAGCTCTTCGAGCGCCCGCGGCATCCCGAGCGCGCCGATCGCGGCGACGAGCTCGGCGAACGACAGGTAGACCTTCCGCGATTCGGTGGCCGCGTGCCACAGAGCCGCGAGCAGGTGCGTCTTGCCGACCCCGAAGCCGCCGTCGAGGTAGAGCCCCGTCGCGCCGACCGGCTCGGGCCGGCGCCAACGCCAGCGCTGCGGGGCGCGAGGCTGGTTGGCGAACTCCTGGACGGCAGCGAGCGCCTCGGCCTGGGTCGGATGCGCGGGCACGTAGTCGGCGAAGCGCACGGTACCGAAGCGCGGCGGCGGCAGCCAGTCCTCCCGCCGCGGGAGGCCTGGGGTGGGGAGGTCGGCGAGGCGGCGCACGCGCGGGACCGTACCACGCCCTCGGTAAGCGGCCGGTCGCGTCCGGGAGGGCGTTTGCGCCACGGTGTGGCGGCGCGACCGCTGCCGCGCGGAGCCGGCGCCGTTGACGGATGGGGCCTCGGCTGCGTAACCTCACCTCGGTTCGTGCGGCGGGGAAGTCCGGTGAGAGTCCGGCGCTGTCCCGCAACGGTCACCGCGCGCCGTCCACTGGCGCAAGGGAGCCCGAACACCGCCCGCGAACGACACCGCACCCCTTGCGCGGACGAGGGAGGGCGACGGCGCACGCGGACCGGAGGGTCGCGGGCGCCACGACGCGCACGGCGAAGGTGCCGAAGTCGTCGCCCCTCGAGCGCAAGCGCCCTCGGAGGCCTTGCATGCACGACCGGACCCGACCCAACGCCCGCCGCATCCGCGGTGGCCCAACCACCCTCGCGGCATGGCTCGTCGCCGCCTGCGCATGGCTGTCGCTTGCCGCAGCCCAACCCGTGCTGGTCACCGACGCCCTTGGGCGCGACGTCGCGCTTGCGGCGCCGGCGCTCCGGGTCGTGTCCATGGTGCCGAGCCACACCGAGACCCTCTGCGCGCTCGGCGCGTGCGATCGGTTGGTCGGCCGCGACGCTCTGAGCGATGCGCCGGCTGCTGCGCTGCAGGCGCCGTCGCTCGGGACCGCGTTCGCTCCCGATCTCGAGGCGCTCGTCGCCGCCGCCCCCGACCTGGTCCTGACCGACGCCTTCACGGGCCTCCCCGAGGCGTTGGCCCCGTTTGGTATCGCGGTCTACGCGGGCACGCCCCAGCGGCTCGCCGAGCTCGCCCCCTACCTCGCCGATCTCGGAGCCCTGCTCGGGCTCGACGCGGAGGCGGCCCGCCTCGCCAGCGAGCTCGACGCCGGCTTCGCGGCCGTGCGCGCAGCGGTCGCCGACCTGCCGCGCCCGACGGTGTTCGTCGAGGTCGACGCGACGCCGTACGCAGCCGGACCGACCTCGCTCGTAGGCGCCATCGTGGACCTCGCCGGTGGCGCGCACGTCGTCGACGCTGCGCTGGGCGATTACCCCCAGGTCGACCCCGAGCACGTCGTCGCGCAGGACCCCGAGGTGATCCTCCTGATGGACGCCCCGTACGGCGTGACCGCGGCGCAGGTCGCGGCGCGGCCCGGGTGGTCCGGGCTGCGCGCGGTGCGCGACGGGCGGGTGCTCGAGCTCTCGCTCGCCGAGGTCGACGCGCTCTCGCGCCCGGGGCCGCGGCTCGTCGACGCGGCGTGGGCGATCGCGCGCCTCCTGCACCCGGGACGGTTCTGATCACCGCCGGCGGGGGCGATCCGAGCGTCGCGGCTGTGGGCCGCGTCGTCGGCGGCGCCGCGCCCGCCGGCTCCGGCTGGGTGGTGCCGACGTCGGTCGCCGTACTCGTGCTCGCCGTCCTGGGCGCCGCGATGCTCGGCTCCGTGCCGATTGATCCGGGCGAGGTGTTCGCCGCCGTCGGGCGCGCGATCGGTCGAGCGTTGGGCGTGGTGAGCGCGCCGGCCGACCTGGCCGAGACCATCGTCGTGCAGATCCGGTTGCCGCGCGTGCTGGCCGCGGCGGTCGTCGGCGCGGCGTTGGCCCTCGCCGGGGCGGCGCTCCAGGGGGTGTTTCGCAACCCGCTCGCCGACCCCTACCTGCTCGGCGCCGCGTCGGGCGCCGGGCTCGCCGCGGCGGTCGTGCTCGTGCTCGG
>JAGXHO010000181.1 GCA_024636105.1 Trueperaceae bacterium
GCTGTGGGTCGCGCGACGGCAGCTGCCCTGGACGCTGCCGCGGCGTACGCACGACCCGCGGTCCGAAGCGCTGCGGGGGCGACGTACGACGCCTACCTGCGCGCCCAGGGGATGGACGCCGGTCTGGCCGACTACGGCCGGGCCGGCGTGCTCGTCGCCGCGGCGCTCGCGCGCTGCGAACGCACCGGCGACGCGCTCCTGTGCCCGACGGACGCCGGACGGTAACGCGCGCGACCGCCTCGCGGTCGGCGACGCCGTGCCGTCAGGTGCGCGCGGGCGCGGGCCCCAGGTTGCGGCGCAGCAACGCCTCGGGGTCCGGGTCGCGCCCCATGAACTCGCGGAACATCACGGCGGCGTCGGCCGCGTCGCCACGCCCCAAGATCGTCGCCACGAAGGCGCGCCCGGTCGGCGCGTCGAACACGCCGGCCGCTTCGAAGCGGGAGAACGCATCGGCTTCGAGGGCCTCGCTCCATTTGTAGCTGTAGTAGCCCGCGGCGTACCCGCCGGCGAGGATGTGGCTGAAGCTGCACAGGAACCCCGTGCGGGCGTGCTCCGGCCGGAGGGCGAAGGGCGCCATCGTCGCCTGGGCGAAGGCGACGGCGTCGGCGGCCGCGTCGGGTTCGAACGCGACGTGGAGTGCGAGGTCGACGGTGGCGTAGGAGAGCTGCCCGAATTGCCCCCATGCCTCACCGAAGTGGCGCGCGGCGAGCATCCGCTCGAACAACTCGGCCGGCAGCGCTGCCCCGGTCTGGTGGTGGCGCGCGTAGAGCGCGACCCCGTCCGCGGTCCAGGTCCAGTTCTCGAGGATCTGCGACGGGACCTCGATGAAGTCCCACGGCACGGCGGAGGCCCCACGGGCGCGCACCGCGACGCGCGTGAGCAGGTGGTGGAACAGGTGGCCGTACTCGTGGAAGACGGTGCGGACCTCGTCGGGCGAGAGGAGCGCCGGGGCGTCGCCGTGCGGTGGCGTCAGGTTGCCCACGACGACGCCCACGTGCGGGTCGAAGCCGCCATCCGGGCGCGGGCCGCCGTCGACGAGCCCGTTCATCCACGCGCCGTCGCGTTTGCTCTCCCGCGGGAACCAGTCGGTGTAGAAGGTCCCGAGCTCGGTGCCGTCCTCCCCGGTCGCCGCGTACGTGCGGACGCTCTCGTGCCACACGTCGGCGTCGGGCACGGGAGCGACCGTCACCCCGAACAAGCGCCGCGCCACCTCGAAGACGCCCGTCTCGACCCGATCGAACGGCAGGTAGTCGCGCAGCGCCTCCTCGTCGAGCCCGAAGCGCTCGCGCCGCATCCGCTCGAAGGTGAAGCGCACGTCCCACGGTTCGAGCCGCTCGATCCCGAGGCGCTCGCGCGCGAACGCGGCGACGTCCGCCAGCTCGGCGGCGACGTAGGGACGAGTGCGCTCCGCGAGGTCGTCGACGAAGGCACGCGCCCGATCGGCGTTGCCGACCATCCGCTCCTCGAGCACCAGGTCGGCGAAGGTCGCGTACCCGAGCCGCTGCGCGAGCTCACGGCGCTTGCGCAGGATCGCCGCGATGACCGGTCGGTTGTCGAACGGTCCACCGTCGGCGCGGTGCATGAAGGCGCGCCACAGCCGCTCGCGCGTCGCCCGGTGCTCGCCGTGCGTGAGGAACGGCATGTAGCTCGGGGCCTGGAGCGTGAAGCGCCAGCCATCGACGCCCTTGGCGCGCGCCTCGGCGGCGGCGCGCTCGACCACGGCCGGCGACAGGCCCCTGAGCTCGACGGGGTCGCGAACGACCCACTCGAAGGCGTTCGTCGCGTCGAGCACGTGCTCGGCGAAGGTCGTCGAGAGCTTCGCCAGCTCGACGCGCAGGGCTTCCACGGCAGCGCGTTCGGCGGGCGGCAGGTCGGCGCCCGCTCGCCGGAAGGCGCGCAGCGTCTTGTCCAAGTGGCGGCGGCGCAACGGGTCGAGCGCCGCGGCCTCGGGCATCGCGGCGAACGCCATGAGCGCTGCCCACAGTCCCGGATGCGTGGTGATGGCGCTTCGGAACTCCTGGTAACGCGGCTGGACCTGATGGTGCGCCGACCGGAGCGCGGGCGAGGTCGCGACCGACGTCAGGTGGTGGACGGCGCCATAGACCCGATCGAGCGGTTCGAGGAGGTCGTCGAGCGCCTGAAGCGTGTTCGCGTACGTGCGCTGCGGTTCGGCGACGAGCTCGTCGAGCGCACGCTGCGCGCGCTGGAGGGCGGCGTCGATCGCCGGGACGGCGTCCGCGGCGCGCACCGCGCTCCAGGCGCGACGCGGGGCTGGGTCGAGGAGGGCGGACTGGGTTGCGGGCGCGTCCATGGGGCTCCGTTCGACCGCGCCGATCGGGAGCGCGGGATGGATCAGTTGGGCATACCGGCGGAGGGCGCGAACGCCTCGTCCGCGGGGCGTGCCGGGGCGTACAGGAAGCCCTGGGCCTCGTCGCACGCGAGTTCGCGAAGGTGATCGCGCTGGGAGGCGGTCTCGACGCCCTCGGCGACCACGGTCAGCCCGAGCCCCCGACCGAGCGTGATCATCGCACGCAGCAGTTCGAGGTCGGAGGACCGGCGCGACCCGGCGTCGATGCGCGCGACGAAGGTGCGGTCGATCTTGAGCGCATCGAGCGGCAGTTCGCGCAGTTGGGCGAGGTTCGTCTCCGCGGCTCCGAAGTCGTCGAGGGCCACCTGGACCCCCATGGCGCGGAGCTCCCGAAGACGACCGGCGCCGCGCTCCCACGTGCGTCGGCCCGTCCGCTCGTGGATCTCGAGCTCGAGCAGCCCGGGGTGCAGCGAAGCGCGATCGAGCGCGCGGTGGACGATTCGCGCCAGGTCCTCGCGCTCGAGGTCCTCGGGGCCGACGTTCACGGCCACGCGCCGCGGCGTCCCTTCGCGGTACCACGCGGCCGCCTGCCGGGTCGCCCGATCGAGCACGCGCTCGAACAGCGCGTCGCCGAGCCGCGCGCGCTCGAGGTCGGGGAGGAACGCCGCTGGCGGCAACAGGCCCTCGGTCGGGTGGTTCCAGCGGACCAGCCCCTCGACGCCCGTGACCCCATCGCCGTCCAGGCGGACGCGCGGCTGGTAGTGGAGCACGAACTGGTCGTCGGCGAACGCGGCGTGGAGCTCGCGCTCGCGGCTCGATCGGACGCGCGCGACCGCATCGAGCTCCGGGTCGGCGAACGCGAAGCGCCCGCCTCCGGCTCGCTGCGCGGCCGCCACCGCCTCCTCGGCCGCGGCGAAGACGTCCGCCGGGCGCGCGTGCAGCGGTGCGATCGCGACCCCGGCGGAGGCGGACAGCTCGACGCGCAACGAACCGTCGTCGAAGGGGCGCGCGACCCATGCGAGCAGCTTCTCGACGACCGGCAGCGCCGCGTCGGGCGCCTCGAGATCGGAGAGGACGGCGAGGAAGGTGCCCCGGTCGATGCGCGCGAGCGTGTCGCTGCGCCGCAGCGCGCGTTGCATGCGCCGCGCGGCCTCGCGCACGATGCGCTCGCCGCGGCGCGGGTCCATGGTCGCGTGGACGAAGTCGAAGTGATCGAGGACGATCGCGACGGCCGCGACGACGCGTCCGTGGCGCCGCGCGTGGCGCGCAGCCTGCTGGAGCCGGTCCTCGGCGACCTCGCGGGTCGGGAGTCCGGTGCCGGCATCGACGCCTTTGAGCGCCGTGGCGACGTCGCCGGCGTCGACCGCAGGCGACTCGGCGTGCTGCGCGCCCACGGCGCGCACCACGCCGTGCAGCGCGACGACGCCCGCCTCACTGGCGGACCAGCTCACGGCCGCGAAGTCCTCGACGCGCTGGGCCTTTCCGTCTTCGCCCACGATCCGGTACCGATCGCGCCGGCTGCCGCCCTCGAGGCGCAGCGCGCTCCAGCGCCCGAGCACGCCCTCCCGGTCGTCGGGGTGGACGCGCTGCAGCAGCCCGCCGGCGACGAGCGTCGCGGCCTCCACACCGAGCACGGCGCGGCACGAGTCGCCGACCCAGGAGATCTGGACCCGTCCGGAAGCGTCGACCAGCGCGCCGTACGCGAACCAGCCGCCCTCGCCGCCGAGGTCGCCGACGAGCTGCTGGGCCGCTTCCTCGGCGCTTCGGGCGTTGACCTGGTCGGTGACGTCGCGCAGCACGGTGACCACGTGCCCGGTGCGGCCCCGGACGTCGCGCAGCGGGTGGTGGCGCTGTTCGCACCAGAACAGCGAGCCGTCGGCGCGGTAGTTGCGCAGCGTGACCGTGATCGCACGCCCGTCGCGGATCGCCTCGCGGACGTCGCGCACGGCGTCCTGGTCGGTATCGTTGCGCAGCAGGAACCCCAGGTCGCGCCCGATGGCGTCGCCGGGTGGGTAGCCGGTGAGGTCGCCGAAGGCGGGCGCCACGTGGACGACCGGCTGACCGACGCGCCGGACGTCGCTGACGACGAAGGTCTCGCCGGCGAGCATGTCGGTGAGCGGGCGCACCAGCTCTTCGACGTCGCTCTCTTCGGGGAACCCCGACAGCACCCGCTCCCGCAAGCGCGCGAGGCGCGCGGGATCGAGGTGGGCGGCGGGGGGGCGGTGGGGTTCGGCGTCGGCCATGGTGTCAGCGGTCGCGGGCGGCGACCGCGCACCGGACCCCAGCGGGCCACGGTCGGCGGACGTCCAATGAGGACCCGCGATCGCCCGTCCGGCCTCCCAACCCGACAGGCGCGGGCACTCGTCCCACGCTCTTCCAGACGTGAAGGTATCACCTCGGCCCGGTCGCGCGCGTGAAGGATGCCCGTCCCCCGCGGGAAGTCGTCCCCTCCCGGCGATCCGAAGATACCCCACCCCGGTATAACGGGCTACGGGCCCGCCGCGGCCCCCGGTGCTACGCTCCGATGGACCGAGGAGGAACCGTGACCCGAACCCCAACTTCATGCGACGTGCTCGTGATCGGCGGTGGCCCGGCGGGCCTCACGGCCGGCATCTACGCCGGCCGCGGACAGCTCGACGTCGTGATCGTCGAACGCGGCTTGCCGGGCGGCCAGATCGCCCAGACCGAAGAGGTCGAGAACTACCCGGGCTTCGCCGAACCCATCGGCGGCCCCGAGCTCGCGCAGCGGATGGTCGCGCAGGCGGAGCGCTTCGGCGCCAAGATCGTGATGGACGAGATCGAGAGCGTCGCGCGCAGCGCGGGCGGGTTCCTCGTGCGCGGCTACGAGCGCGATTACGCCGCCAAGGCCGTGATCGTCGCCACCGGCGCCAACCCGCGCCGGCTCGGGGTACCCGGAGAGGACACCTTCTACGGGCGGGGGGTCTCGACCTGCGCCACCTGCGACGGCTTCTTCTACCGCGGCAAGCACGTGGTGGTCGTCGGTGGCGGCGACGCCGCGGTCGAGGAGGGCCTGTTCCTGACCAAGTTCGCCGACACCGTCACCGTCGTCCACCGGCGCGACGAGCTGCGCGCGAACAAGGTGGCCCAGCAGCGCGCGTTCGCGAACCCCAAGATGCGCTTCGTCTGGAACACGGTCGTCGAAGAGGTGCTCGGCGACGACGGGATGGTCACCGGGGTCCGCACCCGCGACGTCGCGACCGGAGCGACCGGCACGATCGACGCGGACGGCGTGTTCATCTACGTCGGGCACGTGCCCAACACCGGCTACCTGAAGGGCGCCGTAGCGCTGAACGACCACGGGTACGTGGCCGTGCGCGACGAGATCTTCACCGACGTCGAGGGCCTCTTCGCGGCGGGCGACGTGGCGGACGAGGTGTACCGCCAGCTGTCGACGAGCGTCGGCGCCGGCACCCGCGCGGCCATGGCGGCCGAGCGTTGGCTCGCCGAGCGCGAGGTGCCCGAGCCGGTCGCCGCCGGCTGAGCGCCCGGCGCCAGCCCTATCGAGCGACGAAATCGACGAGCACCAGCTCGTCACCGTCGTGCAGCAGCAGGTAGCGCCCGTCGCTCCACAACGGGGTGCCGGGCACCGCGCGCCACCCCACGCCGCCGCCGTCCGGCCGCCACCGAACGAACGGACCGTCGACCTCGAGCACGGCGCCGTTCCACGCGAACGGTCCGGCGGCGGGACCATCGGTGCGGACCCGCTCACCCAGGTCGGCCGGCGGCCACCACGTGGGGTCCGCCCCTTCGATCGGCTCGGGGCCACTCACGAACAGCCCGCTCGCGGCGTCGCCGAGGGCGCGCACGTCGCCGGCGTCGCGGCCCGAGCGGTCGGCGACCTCCGCCACGACGACGGTCGGGGGCAGCGCGCCTCCCGGCAGGTACGCGGCCGCCTCGACCGCCTCGACGGCGACCCCGGTGCCGGTGGAGACCAGCTGGAGCGTGGCGGCCGCGAAGGCGGCGCGGACGTCGTTGCCGTCGTCCGGCCACGTCGCCGGCCAGAGCGGTCGATCGCGCAGCAACCACAGCGCGACCTCGGCCGGACCGTCCGCCGCGGCGATCTGCGGGGCGTCCACGGGGATCGGCGCCCCTTCGAGCGCCCCATCGGCCGCGCCGGCGTCGCCGGGCTCGGTCTCGTCACCGGGCTCGGCGACCGGCTCGACCGGCTCGGCGGCCGGCTCGGTCGGCGCGTCCTCCTCTGCCGACGCATCGGCTTCCTCGGCGGCGCCGGTCAGGTCGACGAACGGGACGTCGAGGAGTTCCACCCCGGTCGGCTCCGGACGGACGGCGAGCGGAACCGCGCGCCACGCGGCGACCGTCCGCACGTCGCCGGCCTGGACGAGGACGTACGTCGCCTCGCGCGGCGCGCCGACGCTCTGGATGCGCAGCGCGATCCCCTCGCCGGGCCACGGCGCCAGGTGGAGGTCGACGTCCGACGCCGGTCCTTGCCAGAGCACCCGCGGCGCCTGCGGCATCACCCCGTCGGGGATGACCTCGGCCAGGGCCGGGACCGGGCGCGCGCCGCCCACGTCGGGCATCGAGGCCGCGTAGCGAACCGCGGCCGCCCGGTTCGCGAAGGCGCCCACGCGCACCCGGTAGACGTCCCCTTGCCCGCCGGTCGACCGGACGACGTACGCCGGGAACCCGTCGCGCAGCAGCGCGCGCGAGAGGTCGAGCGCCGCCGCCTGCTCCGACACCGCGATCGCCTGGACCGTGAAGGCGATCGCTTGCGCCTGCGCCGTCGACCCGGCCGCGAGCGTCCACGCGACGAGGGCGAGGACGCACGCACGCGACGGGCGCATCGGGATCAGAAGTCCTTGCGTTCGAAGACGATCACGGCGGCCGCCGCGAAGGCCGCGCAGTAGAAGGCGATGAGCGCGACGACCCAGCCGAGGTCGGCCGCCGGGGCGACGTACGCGGACAGTTGGGTGGTCAGCAGGTACGGGGTCAGGGCCGGGAGCACGACGAGCAGCTCCATCACGATCAGGCTGGCCAACGTGGCGAGCGCCCCGGCCGCGGCGTTCATGAAGAGGACCGCGAACAGGACCGAGAGGAGCGCCACCGGGACGAGCGCGTAAGCGGCGGTCAGGAAGGCCCGCAGCACCTCGCCCAGCGCGGCGGCTGGCGTCATCATGCCGGCGCCGAGCAGACCGTCGCGCCCCAACCCGGTGCCGCCGAAGAACTCGCCGAAACCGAAGAAGGCGCCCGCGGCGAACGAGGTGATCAAGAACCAAGCGAGCGTGACGAACGGGATCGCCGCCGCCACCAGAACCTTGGCGAGCATCCACTGCGAGCGGGTGACGGGCCTCAGCAGCACCGTCGGCAGCGTCCCATGCTGGATCTCCAACCCCAGCAGCTCGCTGGCCGCGATGGCCACCAGCAGCGGCAGCAGGAACGCCATGCTCGAGAGCAAGGCGAGCGCGGGCACCTGGAACCCCGAGACGATGTAGAAGCCGTAGACGTCGAATACGCCCGGGGCGTACGCCCACAGGATCGGGAACAGCGCTAGCAGCACCAGTCCGAAGCGCACCGACACGAGCCGCCCCAGCTTGCCGAACTCCATCGCCAGCAGCGCGATCACGAACGCCCTCCACGGCCCGAGCGCCCGTAGGCCGGCACGTCGGCCATGGTGCGTCGAACCCGTTCGGCCTCGACCTGCTCGCGGTAGTGCGCGCGCAGGTCGAATACGTCGCGGCCCAGGTCGAAGACGTCGATGCCCGCGCCTACGAGGAGCGGCGCCAGACGCGCGACCTGATCGTCGGCCGTGAGCGCGACGATCACCTCGGCGCCTCGAGCGTTCGCCTCGCGCACCCAGGGTTGCGCGCGCAGCAGCGCGACCGCCGACGGCGCGTCCGAGACGTGCGCGCGGTGGCGCGCGCGGCGCTCGCTCAGGTCCACCTGATCGATGAGCGCCCCCTCCTCCAACAAGCCGACGTGGTGGCAGTACGCGACGACCTCGTCGAGGTGGTGGGTCGAGAGGAGCACCGCCGTGCCCTCCGCAGCGGCCTCGCGCAGCACCCGGTGGACGAGGTGGAGCGACAGCGGGTCCATGCCCGAAGCGGGTTCGTCGAGCACCAGGACCTCGGGGCGGGTGAGCAGCGCCGAGGCCACGCCGAGGCGCTGGCGCATCCCGAGCGAGTAGACGCCCACGAGCCGATCGGCAGCGGGCGCGAGCTCCATGCGTTCGAGCACTTCGTCGATCCGGCGCTCGTCGACGCCGCCGGCGAGGCGGCCGTGGAGCCGCAGGTTGCGGCGCCCGGTGAGGTACGGGTAGAACGCCGCCGGAGCCTCGACGACGGCGCCGGGGCGGCGCCGCACCGAAGGCCGCTCGTGCGGATCCTCACCGAGCATGCGCACGGTGCCCGACGTGGGGAACGCCAGACCCGAGACCAACCGGATCACGGTCGTCTTCCCGGCGCCGTTCGGGCCCACGAGGGCATAGACCTCGCCCGCGCGCACCTGGAAGGTCAGGTCGCGGACGATCGGCCGCTTCCCGTACCGCTTCGTCAGCCGGACCGTCTCGATGGCGGGGGGTCGCGCGTCCGCGCGCGTTGGATCGGTCATGGGTGCCTCGCCGGCGAGCGTACACGTCCCGTCGATGAGGGCGGGATGGCATCGCTCACGCCCCGGCGGGCACCTCGGACTCCTCGGCCGCGAGCGCGTCGAGAACGACGTCCACCGCGCGGTCGACCGCCCGGTCGAGGTCGGCCGTGTCGACCACCGGTACCCCCTCACGATCGGCTTGTTGCAAGACGAACTCCTGGATCATGCGGATCTCCGGGAAATGCTCGAGGTAATCAGCGCTCGGTCGCCCCTTCGCGCGCGCCTCTCGGCGCCCGAAGTTCTCGCGGTGGTCGGCCTCGTCCGGGACGGCAAGCACCAGTTCGGCGACCAGCGCCGAATCGAACCCCAGCCGCGGCGACAGCCCGGGGACCAGATGCGTCCCCTCGACGACCAGCGACGTCCCCTCGGTGAGGTGGCGTCCGATGATCGCGTCGATCGCCGTCCCCATCTGGTGCACCTGGGCCTGGAACCCGCGCACGACGCGCTTGCGCTTGGGCTTCGCGTTCTCGAGCTCGTCCGGGAGGAGCTCGGCGCGCCAGGCCGCGTAGCTCGACGCGTGGAGCACCGGGCTCAGCTCGGGGCTGATCAGGGACCGCAGTGCCTGCCGCACGCTGTCGGTGGACACGACGCGCGGGATGCCGAGGCGGTACCCGAGCTCGGCGGCGAGCACGGACTTGCCCACGCCCGCCGCCCCGCAGACGATGACGATCACCGGCCGCTGGGAGCGGCGCAGGGCGCGCAGGAGGTCGTAGCGGCGCGCGAACTCCTCGCCGGCCTCCTCGTGCACGAGCCTCCGCACCAGGGCGCGCACCCGCTCGGGGCGCACGTCGGTGACCCCCAGGCGCCACAGCTGGTCCTCGGTGCGCCGCGCCAGGCGGTGGGAGAGCTCGGGATCGAGGCCCACCGCGAGCAGCGACTGCGCGAGCACCCCACGGGAGAACGGCAGCCCCGCCGTGCGCCCCTCCTCCACGACCACCAGTTCGGCGGCGAGCGCGAGCGCCGCCTCGTAGCGCGCGCGCACGTCGCGCCCGTAGCGAGCCTCGAGGGCCGAGGCGACGCGCTGGAACAGCTCGCGCTGCGGCACCTCGCGGCGCCCGTCGGCCCGCAACCCCAGCTCAACCTGGCGCACCACCGCGTGCGCCTCCTTGAAGGCGAGGCCGAGCTTCTCCAGCGACCCAGCCAGGCGGCGGCGCGAGAAGGGGTCGCCGCGCCCGTCGGCGCCGACGACCACGAGGCCGACGAACGGCGGTGTCTGGCGCGCGAGCGCCTCGGCGGCCTCCGCACCCGCCGCGGCGCCGGCGGAGCGGGCGAGGCGCGCCATCAGCTCCGCGAGCGGAACGCTCTTGTCGCCGCGCTGGCGGTAGTGCTTCTCGACGTCGAGCGCGATGCCCATGGCCACGTCCGTCGGGACGCCGGCGGCCTGGAGCGACTCCACGAGCGGCCCCAGGCCGAAGGGGTGGCGCCGCTCGCCGTCGACGACGCGCAGGTCGCGCCGCTTCACGCCGCCACCTCGCGATCGACGAGCCGGTCGAGCAGGTCCCGGACGACGTTGCCGGTCAAGCCCCACACCTCGTGCGCCCCGATCCGGTACCGGTAGAGCTGCCGCACGACCCCATCGAGGAGGCGCTCCTCCAGCGCAGGGCGGCACGCCGCGAGCTCCACGAGCGGCAGCGTGAACGCGCCGGCGACCTCCCCCGGGTCGAGGCGGAGCGGCGCCGGCCAGGCGACGCGGGCGACCACCGGGGTCGCGACGAGGCCGAAGGGCGAGGGGCGATCGTCCAGGGTCCCCAACACGGCGTCCGGGGCGACGGCGAGGCCGACCTCCTCGTGCGCCTCGCGGAGCGCGGCCGCCACGACGTCTTCGCCCGGTTCCAGCCGTCCGCCCGGGAACGCGACCTGACCCGCGTGGCGCGTGAGGCCGGCGGCGCGCACCGTGAAGAGCAGTTCCAACCCGGTGGGGGCCTCGAGGACCGGCACCAGGATCGCGGCGCGACCGTGGCCGGCGAGCTCGAGCCGCTGGCCCGGCGCGGCCATCGCCTGCGCGACGTCGGCGATCCGCCAACCGCTCACCCCGGGAACGTCCGGCTCATACCCCTGCCTCGACCGCGCTGCGCGCCCGCTCGTCGACGTGGTCGCGCAACAGCAGCTCCGGGTCGAGGCCGGCGTCGGTGGCGGCCTGAGCCAACGCGAGCAACGCCGGGCCCAACGCGTCCGGGTCGGCGGCGACGTCGGCGAGCGCGCGCCGCCCCAACTCGGGCGCCACGCGCCACTCCAGCGCCGTGCCGAGATCGGCGGCGCGGCGCAGCGCCGGCAGCGAGCGCGGCACGCGGTCGGCGGCCGAGCGCGGCGCGCCGCCCCGTTCGACCGCCTTGATCGCCTGCCAGTTGCGCAGCACCTCGTCGGCGTCGGCCACCGCGACGTCGCCGAACACGTGGGGGTGGCGGCGGACGAGCTTCTCGACGATCGCGTCCTCCACGTCGCCGTACCCGAACCGCCCCTCCTCCTCACCGATCACCGCATGGAACGCCACCTGAAGCAGCACGTCGCCGAGCTCCTCGGCGAGGTGCGCCGCGTCGTCCGAAGCCATGGCGTCGACCGCCTCGGCGGCCTCCTCGAGGAGGTACGGCCGGAGGGTCTCGTGGGTCTGCACCTGGTCCCACGGGCAACCGCCCGGGGCCCGCAGGCGCCGCATCGTCTCGAGCAGTCGATTCATGGAGGGCATGGTACCCGGGTCGCGGCCGCAGGACGCGTCGAGCGCGCGCCTACTGGCGTCGGACGGACGCCGACCGCCGGCCATCGGGCCCTATCCGGGGGAGCGCAGCACGGCCCAATGACGGCCCGTGCGACCCAAGTCGCGCCGGTGCGAGAAGCAGCGGTCCGACGCGCAATGGGTGCACGTGGCGCTCACGGCGACCCCTGCCGCGGGCACGCCGGCCGCGATCAGCTGGGCGCGCACCAGCGCGGGCACGTCGAAGCGCCACCGCCCGGCGGCGCCCGGGTCGGGGCGCACCGCGTCCTCGGGCGCGCCCGCCGCGATCGCCGCGTCGACGACCTCGGGCCCGACCTGGTAGCACGCGCCCTGGATCGCGGGACCGAGCCAGGCGCGCACGTCGACGCCCGCCGTGCCGTAGCGCTCGGCCATGACCGTGAGCGTCGCGCCCACAACGCCGGCGACGGCGCCGCGCCAACCGGCGTGCGCGGCACCGACGGCGCCGGTGCGCACGTCGAGCAGCA
>JAGXHO010000182.1 GCA_024636105.1 Trueperaceae bacterium
CCCGTCGCCCCGCCCGCCGGGCCGACCGCCGATGCGGGTCGCCCGACGCCCCGACGCGTGGGTCCCCACCCGCACGCCGCGCCGCCCGGCACGCCGGCGGCCGTGGACGTCGACCTTCCTCGCCGCTCCGAGTGGGTGGTGACCGTCGACGCGGTCTTCCCGCACCACGCCAACACGCTCGGGACCCTGTTCGGTGGGCGCGCGATGGAGCTGATGGACGTGAACGCCGCCATCGCGTGCTACCGCTACTCGCGCACGGCCGTCGTCACCGCTTCGGCCGAGCCCATCGACTTCCGCAACCCGGTCCACGTGGGCGAGATCCTCGAAGTCAAGAGCCGGGTCGTGTGGACCGGCCGCACGAGCATGATCGTGCGTTGCGAGGTGCACGGCGAGAACCCGCTGACCGGCGATCACCGCCTGTGCACGATCGGCCACCTCAACTTCGTCGCCCTGGGCCAAGACGGCGCCCCCACCCCGGTGCCGCCGGTGCTCCTCGAGACCGACGAAGATCGTCGCCACCACGCCGTCGGCGCCCGCGTCCGCGAGGACATCCTGCGCCGCCGCCAGCACGCCACCACGGAGGAATCATGAGCACGCTCCCCGATCCCGCCCTCGTGCGCCGCGCCGCCAACGCCGTGCGCGCCCTGACGATCGACGCGACCCAGGCCTCCGGCGACGGCCACCCCGGCATGCCCATGGGTGCGGCCACCATGGGGTACGTGCTGTTCCGGCACGCGATGCGCCACGACCCGACGGACCCGAAGTGGTGGAACCGCGACCGCTACGTGCAGTCCGCCGGCCACGGTTCGATGCTCCAATACGCGCTGCTGCACCTCACCGGGTACGACCTGGGGATGGACGACTTGCGCGGTTACCGGCAATGGGGGAGCCGCACCCCGGGCCACCCCGAGGTGGGGCACACGCCCGGCGTCGAGACGACCACCGGACCGCTCGGCCAAGGCCTCTCGACGGCGGTCGGGATGGCGCTCGCCGAGGCGCACCTGGCCGCCCGCTACAACCGCGACGACCTGCGCGTGATCGACCACTACACGTACGTGATCGCCAGCGACGGCGACCTGATGGAGGGCGTCTCGAGCGAGGCGAGCAGCCTCGCCGGCCACCTCGGCCTCGGCAAGCTGACCGTCCTGTACGACGACAACGAGATCAGCATCGATGGACCGACCTCGATCACCTTCAGCGACGACGTGCCCGCGCGCTACCGCGCGTACGGCTGGCACGTGCAAACGGTCGCCGACGGCAACGACGCCGCGGCCATCGAACACGCCCTCGCGCAGGCGCGCGCGGTGGGCGACCGCCCCTCGCTGATCGCGGTCAAGACGATCATCGGCTACGGTTCGCCGAAGTTCGCCGGCACCAGCAAGGTGCACGGCTCGCCGCTCGGCGCGGAGGAAGCCACGGCCACGAAGGCGGCGCTCGGCATCGACTGGCCCGCGTTCACGGTCCCCGACGACGTGCGCGTGCACTACCGCGAAGCCGCGGTGGAAGGGGCGGAGGCCCACGCCGCGTGGCGCGCCACCTGGAGCGCCTACGAGGCCGCGCACCCCGACCTCGCCGCCGAGCTCGCGCGCACGATTCACCGCACCCTGCCCGACGGTTTCGACGCCGACCTCCCGACCTGGGCGCCCGGCACCAAGGCGATCGCCACCCGCAAGGCGTCCCAGCAGGTGCTGCACGCGCTGGCGCCGCACCTGCCGGAGCTGGTCGGGGGCTCGGCCGACCTGGCGGGGTCGAACTACACCGACCTCCCGGGCGAGCGCGCGATGCGGGCCGGCGACTACGGTGGCCGCGTGATCCACTTCGGCATCCGCGAACACGCGATGGCGGCGGCCGCGAACGGGATGGCGCTGCACGGCGGGATCCGCCCGTTCGTCGGCACCTTCCTGATCTTCGCCGACTACCTGCGGCCCGCCCTGCGGCTGTCCGCGCTGATGAAGCAGCCGGTCGTGTACGTGCTGACCCACGACTCGATCGGCCTGGGCGGCGACGGCCCCACCCACCAACCGATCGGCACCCTCGCGTCGCTGCGCGCCATCCCCAACGTCACCGTGATGCGCCCGGCCGATGCTAACGAGACCGCGCAGGCCTGGCGCGACGCGCTGCAGCGGACCGACGGCCCGACGGTGCTGGCGCTCACCCGCCAGGAAGTGCCCCACCTCGACGTGCCGGCCGGCGCGGTCGCGCGCGGCGGCTACGTCGCCGCCGGCGCGGACGAACCCGTCGACGTGCTGCTGATCGCGACCGGCTCCGAGGTGTCGCTGGCGCTCGCCGCCCGCGAAGCGCTCAAAGGCGAGGGCGTGCGCGCCCGCGTGGTCAGCCTCCCGTCCTGGGAGCGCTTCGACGCCCAGGACGACGCCTACCGCGCGTCGGTGCTGCCCCCGGACGTGCGCGCCCGCGTGGCCGTCGAAGCCGGCGCGAGCTTCGGCTGGGCGCGCTACGTCGGCCTGGAGGGCGAGGTCGTCGGCATCGATCGCTTCGGCGCGTCGGCCCCGGGGGACACGCTGATGGAAGCGTTCGGATTCACGCCCGAGAACGTCGTCGCCGCCGCGCACCGGACCCTCGCGCGGGTGGCCGGCGAAGGTTGACGCGTGCTGGCGCCCGGCGCGGGCGCCCCGTCCAACGGCGCGGGTCGTGACGGCCGTCTCATGGTCGCCACCATCCGGGCGGTCATCATGGACGACATGACCCGAACCCGGACCCGAACCGCACGCGCGCTGCCCGCGCTCCTGGCAGCGGCGATCCTCGTCGCCGTCGCCCTGGTCCCGACCGCGCGCGCCCAAGACCTCGCGCGCTTGCTTCCCGCCGACACCGCGTTCGCGCTCGGCCTGCACGGGCTCGGCGACGCCAGCGAGTTGCTCGCGCCGCTCGTCGACCCGTGGATCGAGCTTGGCGTGGGCGAGGCCCTGCTCGAGGTGCTCGGCGGTGCCGGCGTCGCCGGCATGGCCGGCGCGGCCACCGGCACCGACCTCGACGCCGAAGCGCTC
The DNA here is from genome assembly GCA_024636105.1 of Trueperaceae bacterium. The sequence goes on from JAGXHO010000182.1 coordinate 3,003, forward strand.
GCGGACCAGCTTCCGCCAGAGCTCGAAGGCGTCGACCCCTTCGCCCTCGTCGCGCAGGAGGCCTGGATCGGCGTGTCCATCAGCCCCTTCAACCCGCTGCCCGCGCTGACGCTCCTGGCCCGCGTCGACGGCGACCTGGCCGCACGCTTCGACGCGCTGCTGGCGCGCGTGGCCGGCGAGCCCGGCGCGCAGGCGCTGAACGAAGGATCGGTGGGCTTCGTCGTGGTGCCGCTCGAGGACGGTTTCCCGTTGGCCGCCGTGCGCACCGGCGACCTGCTGGCGCTGTCGACCAACCCCGACGTGCTCCGCGGCGTGCTGCGGGCGACCCAGGGAGCGAGCGAACCGAGCTTCCTCGACGCGCCCGGCGTCGCCGCGACGCTCGGAACGCTCGAGGCCGGCGAACTGTATGGCTTCCTCGACCTGGGGCCGCTTGCCCGCGCGCTCGCGCCGTTGGCCGACGGCCTCGGCTTCGACCGCAGCGTGGCGCGCCTCACCGCCATGCTCGAGACCCTCGGCGCGTACGCAGGCGTCACGCGCCTGAGCGAAGACGGCACCCACACGACGACGCTCCGCCGCCTCGACGGCGAGGGGCGCGACCCCGCGCTGCGCGACCTGCTCGGCGGCGCCGGCCCCGCACCGCGCGACCTGCTGGCGTGGGTGCCCACCGACGCGCTGTCGGTGCAAGTGACCGCGCTCGACCCCGCCGCTTGGTGGGCGTACGTGCGCGACCTGACTCAGGGCCTGACCGAGCTCGGCGTGGCCGACCTCGACCGCACGCTGCGCGACGTCGTCGGCGTCGATCCGCAGGCCGACGTGTTCGCATGGACGCTCCCGGGGCTCGCCATCGTGCAGACCGGCGCGGGCAGCGTCGCCGAGCTCGGCGCCCCCGCCGAGGACCTGTTGGGCGAGAGCGTGCTCGTGCTGCGCGCACGCGACGCCGCTGCCGCGGAGGCCGGCCTGGCGCGCGCGCTCGACGCCCTGGCGCAGCGAGCCGTGATGTTCGCCGACCCCTTCGCGCAGCCGGGCAGCGGCCCGGTCGTCGCGGTGCGCGAGAGGAACGTGGCCGGCACGACGCTGCGCATGTACGACCTGGTCCCGGGCCTCACGCTCGCGACCGCCGTCGCCAGCGGTCCGTCCGGCCCCGTGGCGCTGCTCGCGACCACCGAGGCGGGCTTGGTGAGCGTGCTCGAGGCGGCCGGCGCCGGCGTCGCGCTGCCCGCGGCGCTCGACCGGCTGCTCGCCGAGGTGCCGTCCGACGCGAACGCCTTCGTGCTGACCGACGACCGAGCCACGCTCGAGTCCACCGGCGCGCTCCTGGCGCAGCAGGTGCAGCTCCTCGCGGGCTTCGCGGGCGGCGGCATCGACTTCGCCGCCGTGGAGCGCGCGACCACCGCGATCGACGCCTACCTCGAGGCGATCGCGCCCCGCTTCAGCGGCTCGGTGAGCTGGAGCCGCTCCGGTGGCGATCGCATCGATGGGGCCGGGATCAGCCGGATCGACTTGCGCTGAGCCGCCAGCTCGACCGTCGAGCGAGGAGCCCGCGGTCTTCGGACCGCGGGCTCCTCGGCGTGGTGCGGACGTGGGGGCCACCCCCCGGCGCGCGCGCTACCCCGCGACGTGGGTGGCTTGGCTCGCCACCACGTACCAGGCGACGAGCAGGCCGTTGACCCACGCCCCCGGCCAGACGCTGCCGGTGCGCCGGAACAGGTAGGTCGAGAGCATCGCCGCGACCGGCATCAGGAAGAGCAGCTGGAACGCCACGATCGTCAGCAGCGGCTCGCCGAACGGCAGTGGCTCGCCCGTGAGCAGCGGCAGGTACTGGACGCCGAGCAGGACGAGGAACCCGCCGACGGCGATCAGCGCGTTCGCCACCATCGCGTCGGCACCCTCGTCGCCGCTTCCACGCGGCCGCAGCTGCCCGTGGAGCGCCATCCCGAAGACCAGGAAGAAGGCGACGTAGGGCAGCAGGTAGACGAGCGCGATGCGCAGTTGGTCGGTGGACAGCAGCTTGACCGCCACCACCCACACGCGGAAGTCGGTGTGGAAGAGTCCGTCGGACAGGGCGAGGAGCGCGTACCCGGCGCCGACGACCAGCAGCGCGAAGACGATCGCCCGGAAGAAACCGCCGACGCGCAGGCCGAGCGTGTCGAGCCGTGCGCCGTGCCTGCGGCCCGCGAACGCGAACCACAGGAGCACCAACACCAGCGTGATCGCGCCGTTGAACAGCGCCCAGCCCGTGAGGCCGTTGGTGATCTGCTGCGGGAACCAGCGGTCGGGGGTCAGGAGCCGGTTGGTCTCGTTCTGCGCCCAGAAGAAGGTGGCCGCCGGGATCGCCGCCGCGATCGCGGCGGCGAGCCACCAGCCGAAGCCGGTCAGGCCCGCGGCCGGCGCGCTCCGGTTGGCGAGCGGCGCGAACGCGCGCGAATCGAGCAGCAGCCCCGCGAACGCGAAGAGCGCGAACACGAAGCCGAGCAGGGCGATCCCGGTGCCCGCCTCTTTCCACATCCAGACCTGGTCGGTGGGCGCGAGCTCGAACGGGGCGTCGGTGGTGCGCTGCACCCAATCGATCACCGGCGCGATGCCGGCGGTGGTGATGTGGTCGCCCGGGTGCGTGACCGGCGGCGCGTACAGCATGCGCGCGGTGCCCGCGGCGGGGTCGCCGTACAGCCGCTCGGGTTCGACCGGCGCATCGGTGCCGAAGAGCGCCTGCATCTTGGGGGTCGCGGCCGCGGCCGCGCCCGTCGGGGCGCCCCACATGAGCTCGGAGAACTCGTCGTACTGGCTGAACACGAGCCCGAGGTTGCGCGGGTAGGTCGGCGTGCCCTCCGGGGCGCCCAGGGTGCCGGTCGAGGAGCCGGACACCACGATCGACGTGTAGCCGTCCGGCACGACGGCCGCGGCGATCAGGACCGCCCAGCCGCCCATCGAGTGGCCGGACAGCACCACCTGGTCGAGGTCGACGAAGGGGAGCGAACGCAGGTATCCGAGCGATTCGGGACCGCCGTAGCCCCCAGCGAACGCGGGCGGGTCGGAGTAGCCGTGCCCCGGTTGGTCGACGGCCAGCACGACGTAGCCACGGCGCGCGAGCTCGATGGCGTAGGGCGACTGGGTGCCGTTCGCGTTGATGTAGCCGTGCACGGCCAACACCCCCGGGGCCGGCGCCTCCGCAGTGGCGCCGCGCGGCCGGTAGAGCTTGGCGTGCACGATGCGGCCGTCGGCCACGGCAAAGCGCACGTCCTGCACGCGCACCGCGCCGAAGTCGGTCTGCACCAGCGCGGCGATGGCGCCGCCGCCGAACACGAGCAGCAGCGCGACGATGAGCAAGAACGTGCTTCGTCCGGTCCCTCGGTCCATCTCGGCTCCCTCCGGCGCCCATCGGGGCGCTCGGCGTGCGACGTACTCGGTGTGTAGGTAGGTTATCAGGCGCGGCGGAGTGCGCGAAGTGAGAGATTCATGATGGCGACGGCCACGCCTGTGCCGCCACCGCGGTTCGTTGCTCGGCGCACCTATAACGGGTGTTTGACACCCGGCTGCTACGGTGCGATCCCACATCGATCCCGACGTGAGGAGCCGCCCATGCCCGAGTCCACATGCCCACCTTCGCTCCAGCGACCCCGACGCCGTACCGCATGGCGAGCGTTCGCCGTCCTCGTGCTCTCGTTCGCGCTCGCCGCCTGCGGCGGACCGCCGGGCGGCGGGGGCGGACCGGGCGACGGGGACTTCGGCGCGGGCGAGGTCGCCCAAAGCGCGGGTGCCAGCCGGTACGCCGCCGAAGGTGCCTTCGAGGGCCGCGTCGACCTCACCATCGCCGAGACCAGCGACCCGTCCGGAAGCGTCGCGCTTCCGGACGGGCTCGCCATCGCGATCCTCGAAGACGACGTCGCCTACGCCCCGCCGCCCGAGGACGGTCCGCTCCCCGACCCTCTCCCCGGCCGATAGCGCGCAGGACGCCGTGGGACCCGCGCAGACGAACCCCGGCTTCCGCGGCGTGTGCGGTCCGGGATACGCCGCCGCCGTCGAGACCTGCGGCCAGGCCGACCGCGACGCCCTCGCCGGCGGCATGTTCAGCAGCGGCAGCGGGCGCGTGTGGGTCGCGGTCGACACCGGCTGCGTCAACGCCGGCGACCGCTCCACGGTGCGCCACGAGTACGTCCACGCCACCCAATACGGCTACGGCCTCTCCTTCGCCAGCGGCGAATGGCTCGCGTCGCGCTGGTCGATCGAGGGGCAGGCGGTGCTGCTGCAGACGGACTACGACGCGCTCACGCGCAGCGCCCGGAAGGTGACCTACGGCGCGGCGAGCGACACGGTGAGCTTCACCGTGGTGGCGGAGGACCCACCGACGGCGACGATCGCGAGCCCGGCGGACGGTGCCTTCTTCGCGTGGTCCGGCACTACGTTCGCCTCGACGAGCGTCGACTTCGTCGGATCGGGCGTCGCCGGCGGCGGCGGATCCCTGCCTGGAACCGCGCTCGCCTGGAGCTACCGCCGCACCGGGTCGGCCACCTGGACGGCCGCGGGCACGGGCACCACCACGACGATCGCCTTCCCCTACAGCGGCTCGTCCGTGAACCAGGGGTGGGAGGTGCGGCTCATCGCCACCGAGGGTGCGCTCAGCTCCGAGCCCGACGTGATCGGCATCACCGTCCAGCGCTTCCCCGACTGAGCGCCAGCAGGCGCTCCCACAACCGCTCCACGGCGGCGTCGAGGTCCTCCTCGGCGCCGCCGTTGTCGAGCACGAAGGTCGCGCGCCGCGCTTTCTCGGCCGGGTCGAGCTGCGCCGCGTCGCGCGCGCGCACCGAAGCCTCGCTCATCCCCGAGCGGGCCGCGAGCCGCGCAGCGCGCAGCGCGAACGGGGCCGCCACCACCACCGTCGCCTCCATGCCCGCGTCGAGGCCGTTCTCGAACAGCAGCGGCACGTCGTGCACCACCATCGGCGGCGGGGGCGCCTCGGCGCGGGCGGCGGCCTCGGCGGCGGCGGCCGCGGCGCGCACCCACGGGTGGACGATCGCCTCGAGGGCGCGCCGGGCGGCCGGCGTCGCGAACACGCGCGCCGCGGTCGCCATCCGGTCGAGGCGGCCGTCGACGACCAGATC
>JAGXHO010000183.1 GCA_024636105.1 Trueperaceae bacterium
ACTCGAACATCGTCGCCGGCGTGACCTCATTCGGGATCAACGGCAATTGCGCCGGCACCGGCGGGGTGTTCCGGATGGATCGCGAGGCTCCGCTGACTTGGGTCCAGGGCTTCCTCGACAACGAGTAGATTAGAAGGCTTCTACCTAACGTAAGTCGCCGCCCCGCGAGCACCCCGCTCGCGGGGCGGCGTTCGTCTGGTGCGAGCGCCGTGGCGCGCGCTACGCTCCCACCATGGACCCCGACCCGCTCGAGAGCCTGCCCGACCACGCCGCAGAGAACCGCCGCTACTGGAACGCCGACGCCGCCAACTGGGTCGCGTCCGGCGAGCGCAGCTGGGCTCAAGACGAACCCACCTGGGGCATCTGGGGGGTCCCCGAGCGAGCGCTCGGCATGCTCGACGGCCTCGAGGCCGGCATGCGCGCCATCGAGCTCGGTTGCGGCACCGGCTACGTCAGCGGTTGGATGGCGCGCCGCGGCGCCGCACGCACCGGCGTCGACGTCAGTGAGGCCCAGCTCGCGACGGCGGGCCGCCTCGCCGCCGAGCACGGCGTCGACCTGACGCTCCACCACGGCAGCGCCGAGGCGACCCCGTACGCCGACGGGAGCTTCGACTTCGCGATCAGCGAGTACGGCGCCGCCATCTGGTGCGATCCCCACGTGTGGCTGCGCGAGGCGCACCGGCTGCTGGTTCCGGGCGGTCGGCTCGCGTTCCTCGGCCACCACCCGTTCGCCACCGTCTGCAGCCCGTGGGACGGCTCTGCGTTGGGGGAGACGCTCGTGCGCCCGTACTTCGACCTGCACCGCACCGACTGGACGCAGGTGGCGGTCGAGCCGGGCGGGATCGAGTTCACGCTCTCGTTCGAGCGCTGGTTCGCGCTCTTCCGCGAGGTCGGCTTCGAGGTGCTCGACGTGCGCGAGCCGCGGCCGAGCGCGGAGGACCGTGGCCAACGCTTCTTCGTGGACGCGGCCTGGGCTCGGAGGTGGCCGTCGGAGTTGGTCTGGAAGGTGCGGAAGGCGTGACCGAGGCTCCCTAGCTTCGCGCCACGTCGGCCGAGCGGCAGCCCGCGCGGCGCACGCGCCGTACCCTCACGGCATGGCCGACCCCGCCACGACCTACCCGGCCACCGCGCCCATCCAGGAAGCCGCTACGGCCTCGGCAACCGTCGTCGACGACGCGTTCCTCCGCGGTCGCCTCGCCGCCCACCGCGCCTGCCACGGCTGCCCCGCCCCCGGCGACGTCGCCGCCTGGCTCGACGACCTGCTCGGCCTCGCGTTCCCCGAGCTCGCCCGGCACCGCTTCACGACCCTGGACGCGCTGCGCGAGGAGGCCGAGGCCTTGCGCCGCCGGCTCGCCCAGCTGCTGGGTGAGTGCCCCGACGCGCCGGAGCGCGCTCCCTCGCTCGCGCGCGGCTTCCTCGCCGGCCTGCCCGACCTCCACGCCCGCCTCGACGAGGACGCGCAAGCGATCGTCGACGGCGACCCCGCCGCCCATGGCCGCGCCGAGGTGGTCCGCACGTACCCCGGCTTCTACGCGATCGCAGCACACCGGGTCGCGCACGCGCTCCTCGCCCAGGGGGCCCGCACGCTCGCGAGGATGATCGCCGCCCACGCCCACCGCAGCACCGGCATCGACATCCACCCCGCCGCGCGCATCGGTTGCCGCTTCTGCATCGACCACGGCACCGGCGTCGTCATCGGCGAGACAGCCGTTCTCGGCGACGACGTCAAGCTCTACCAAGGCGTCACCCTCGGTGGCCACAGCGTCCGCAAGGAGGACGCCGCGCGCAAGCGCCACCCCACGCTGGGGAACCGCGTGGTCGTGTACGCCGGCGCCACGATCCTCGGCGGCGACACCGTGGTCGGCGACGACAGCGTCATCGGCGGCAACGTCTGGCTCACGCGCTCGGTGCCCGCCGGCACCAAGCTCACGTACCGACCGCCCGCGGACGAGGTGGAGCGGCGCGCGTGAGCGTCCTCGATCTGATCGGCCGCACGCCGCTCGTCGAGCTACCCGCGTTCGCGCCGCGCCCCGAGGTGCGGCTGTTCGCGAAGCTCGAGGGGCAGAACCCCGGCGGCAGCGTCAAGGACCGGGCCGCGCTGGGCATGCTGCGCGGGGCGCTCGAGCGTGGTGAAGTGCGCGCCGGCGACCGGGTCGTCGAGGCCACGAGCGGCAACACGGGGATCGCGCTCGCCATGATCGCGCCGCAGCTCGGGCTGCACCTGACGCTGCTGATGCCCGACGACGCCACCGAGGAGCGGGTGCGCACGATGCGCGCGTACGGCGCCACCGTGGATCTGACGCCCGCGGCGCGCACGATCGAGTACGCGCGCGAGCTCGCCGACCGCATGGTGGCGGAGGAGGGGTACGCGACGCTGAACCAGTTCGCCAACCCCGACAACTGGCGCGCCCACGAACGCACGACCGGCCCCGAGATCTGGGATGCCACCGAGGGGCGCGTGACCCACTTCGTCTCGGCGATGGGCACCACCGGCACCATCATGGGCGTCTCGCGGGCGCTCAAAGCTCGCAAGCCGGACGTGGCGATCGTGGGCACGCAACCGACCGAGGGCTCGAGCATCCCCGGCATCCGGCGGTGGTCGCCGGCGTTCGTTCCCGCGATCTTCGAGCGGTCGCGCGTCGACCGCGTGGTCGACGTGTCGTCGGACGCCGCACGCGACGGCGCCCGACGGCTCGCGCGCGAGGCGGGCGTCTTCGCGGGCATGAGCAGCGGCGGGGCGCTGGCGGCGGCGCTCGAGGTCGCGCGCGATCTCGACGAGGGAACGATCGTCTTCATCGCCTGCGACCGCGGCGACCGCTACCTCTCGAGCGACCTGTTCGCCTGAGCGCCGGTCAAGCGCGTTCGTCCTCCTCCAGCAGCTCCACCATCGCCGCCGTGAGCTCCGGATCGAACTGGGTGCCGGCGTTGGCCGCCAGCTCGGCGCGCGCGGCGGCCGGGCTCCACGCCTCCTTGTAGGGTCGTTCCGACACCAACGCGTCGTACACGTCGGCCAGGGCGAACAGCCGCGCCAGCTTCGGGATGGCCTCGCCGGCGAGGCCGTTGGGATACCCGCGTCCGTCCCAACGCTCGTGGTGCGAACGCACGACCCTGCGCGAAGCCTCGGGCAGGAAGGTGAGGTCGCGGCTCATCTCGTGCCCGATCACGGCGTGGCGCTTGACCTCGGCGTACCCCTCGGCATCGAGGGGACCTGGCTTGAGCAGGACCGCGTCCGCGATGGCGATCTTCCCGAGGTCGTGCAGGTAGGCGCCCCACGCGAGTGCCTCGAGGTCGTCCTCGCCGAGCCCGACCCGCTGGCCGAGGCGGCGGGCGAGCGCCACCACCCGGTCGGTGTGGCCGCGCGTCTCGTAGTCGCGGAACTCGAGCGCGAGCCCGAGCGCGCGAAAGGCCTCCTCGCGGGTCGCTTCGATCTGGTGCTGGGCGGCGGCCCGTTCCAGCGCTCGCTCGAGCCGACGCACGAAGGCCTTGGCGACGGTGACCTGGTCGGCGCGCAGGGTGGCCGGACGCCCGACGGCTTGGAGCGCGATCGCCTGGTCGACGCGGTTGCCCGTGCGCACCGGGAGCCCCAACACCATCTGAACGTCGGCGTACGCCGGGTGGCTCGCCGCGTGCGGCCATGCTTGGTACCGCTCGACGTACACCGCTTCGCCCGTGATCGCCGCTTGCCCGACCGCGCCCTCCCCGATCGCCACGTCGGCCGGAACCGAAAACGACGGGTCGAGGAACACGCCCCAACGGCGGACCGGCACGAAGCGATCGCCCTGCCGCCGGAAGTGGATGGCTGCGTCGAGGCCGAAGGTCTGCATCAGGCTGTGGACGCCGTGATCGATCAGTTGGTCGGCGTCGTCGAGTTCCTCGATGCGGCCGCTGAACTCGGCGAGGTCGGCGTACGCCTCGGCCGCGCGCCGCAGGCGATCGAGGGTGGTGGCGTTCTCGATCGCGATCGCCACCTGCCCCGCCGCGACCCCTAGGAAGCGCATCCAGGCGTCGTCGGGCTCGAACCCGGCGTGCAGCACGACCTCGAGGACCCCCACGAGCGCCCCTTTGCTGGTGAGCGGCCAGGCGCGCCACGCGCGTCCTCCTTCAACCCCTTCGCCGAGTCGGCGGGTGCGTGCGGCCTCGCGGGCGCCGACCGACGGCGCCTCGTCGTCGCGTGGTGCGTACGCCGTTGCGACCGTCGTCAAGCGTGGCTCCGCCGCACCGGGCGCGCCGTTCACGGCCACGTGGACGAGGGTTTGCGCGATACCCCGGCGCGCCGCGATGGCGGTCGCCACCCGGCGCAGCGTCGAGCGGCGCTCGTCGCCCGCGGTGATCGCCGCGTCGATCGCTTCGCGCGTGCCTGCCTCCGAGAGCCGTTCCTGCAGGTCGTCGTTCAACCGCTGGAGCTCGACGAGCTGGGATCGGAGGGTCGTCACGTCGCGCAACGCGATGAGCACGCGCACGCGCTCGGCGTCTTGCTCGAGGCGCGACAGGACGACCTCGAGCCAGATGCGCGCACCGTCGGGTCGGCGCAGCGGCACCTGGAAGCGCGCCGGCGCCTCGGTGCGGATGGCTTCGCGCAGCGCTCGGAAGCCGCGCGCGAGCGTCGCCGGACCGAGGCCGCTGAACGGGTCCCAGTGGGCGAGGTCGGCGCGGTCGATGCCGAGCAAGCGCGCGAGCGCCGGGTTCGCGACCTGGAACACGAGCCTCCGCGTGCGGCGCGGGACGTCGACGACGGCGATGGCGTCGCTCGATGCGTCGACCGCCCGCGCCAGCAGGTCGGCGCGGGCGTCGCGCTCCGCGCGCAGGAACAGCGCGCCGACGCTGCGGGCGTACAACCGCAACAGCTCGGGAGCGTCGCTGCCGAACGGTACGTCGTCGGCGCGCCGCTCGACGCTGATCGCGGCCAGAAGCGCGCCGTCAGCCTCGATCGGCGCCACCAGCGCCTGGACGGGGCCGGCCGCGGCCGATACCTCGGCGATCGTGCGGCTGAGCGCGTCGTCGTCGCGGTGCGCGTTCGCCGCGGCGACGTCCTCGACGAGGAAGGGCGCGTCGTCGCTCCAGGCGCGGCCGAAGAGCACGATGTCCGGAGGGAGCTCGAGCGCCTTGAGGCGCTCGGCGTCGTACCCGCGCACGGCGGCGTACCGGAAGGTGCCGTGGTCCGTGCGCACCAGGATGCTGCCCAAACGCGCCCCCGGTACCGTGCGCAGGACCGCGTCGAGCACGAGGTCGGCCACTTCGGTCCGGTCGACGCCGGTCAGGACGCGCCCGAACGTCTCGAGGAGCGCCTGGCGCACGCCGCCGCGGCGGTCGAGCTCCTCGCGCATGCGCGCGTTCGCGCGTTCGGCATGCCGGCGCCGGAGCGAGCCGGCCATCAGGTCCGCGACGGAGTCGAGCAGGCGCTCTTCCTCGACGAGCACGGCCATCGGCGGGTCGTCGCCGACGGCGAGCCCCATCCTCAAGACGCCGGTGGAGGAGACGGTCCGTTCGCGCACCGGGCCGGCTGCGCTGCGCAAGCCGACGGCGTGCCTGCCGAGTTCGGGATCGTCGAGCACTGCCCAGGCGGTCGTAGCGGCCGGGTCGACGAACGCGGCGGGGAGTCGAGAGACGACGTCCTCGAGCACCGCTTCGACGGGCGCGTCGTCGTTCAGGACGGCGTGCACGACGCCGTGGAGTAGGTCCAACTCCTTGACGCGCTCGGCGAGGCGGGCGACCACCGAATCGGCTGCGGTCGCGGCCATGGCTTCGAAGCTAGCACGCGCCTCGCGCGCCGTTCGGTGCGGTTGTGGTGGCGTACGGCGTGCCCACGCCATGCAGCGACGTGCCCGCTGCACGCCGAGTACCGAGGGCGCGGCGGTACCCTACGTGGAACAGGGTTGGCGCGCGATCTTGGCCGGGGGGTTGCCGCTACCGTGAGGAGCGTCCATGAGCTACGTCACCGACATCGAGAAGCGCACCGTAGAGAACCGGAACTTCCGTGAAGTCCTCTACACCGGTCCGAAGAGCCAGTTGGTGGTCATGTCCATCGTGCCGGGGGGCCACATCGGGCGCGAGACCCACCCCGATACCGACCAGTTCATCCGGGTCGAGAGGGGTGTCGGAAAGGCCGTTCTGGACGGCATCGAGCACGAGTTGCAAGCAGGCTGGGCGATCGTGATCTCGGCCGGCACGGAGCACGACGTGATCAACACCTCCGACGCCGAGCCGCTCAAGGTCTACACGGTCTACACGCCGCCCGCGCACGCCGATCGCACCGTACACGCGACCAAGGCGGAGGCGGACGCCGACCACCACGAGCACCCTTGACGCCGGGCGACCGAGTTAGCTAGCGGTGCCTCAGAGGGTGTGAACCAACTATGCTGGTTGGGTCTCGCTGGTGATGCGGCGCAGGAGTCGGCGGCCTTCGGCCAGCCAGATCCATCCTTCGGAGACGGCGAGGTTGCGGTCGTGATCCGTGTTCAAC
>JAGXHO010000184.1 GCA_024636105.1 Trueperaceae bacterium
CCGCGGCGGAAGCCCACCCGGTGGCCACGGTCGGCGCCCGGCCGGCGCAGGATGGGGTGATAGACTCCGCCGGATACTGCGCGACCCGCCGGCGGGTGCGTCGCGATGCGGCGGCCCGCGCCGTGCTCCGTGATCCGGAGCACCCCCGCCGCCTGCCGACCGAGCCCGACCCGAACCCCATGCCCTCGCTCGCGCGAGGGACCCTCGCGCGAGCGAGGACCCCCGCCCCCCGGCGGTCGCTGGAGCGCGATGCCACGACGCGACGACATCCACAAGATCCTGATCCTCGGCTCCGGACCGATCGTCATCGGCCAAGCGGCCGAGTTCGACTACTCCGGCACCCAGGCCTGCAAGGCGCTCCGCCAAGCGGGCTACGAGGTCGTGCTCGTCAACGCCAACCCGGCGACGATCATGACCGACCCCGAGGTCGCCGACCGCACGTACGTCGAGCCGCTCACGCCCGAGTTCGTGGAGCGCGTGATCAAGGCCGAGCGCCCCGACGCCCTGCTGCCGACGCTGGGCGGCCAGACCGCGCTCAACCTCGCCAAGACGCTGTTCGAGACCGGCGTGCTCGAGCGCCATGGGGTGCGCCTCATCGGTGCGAACTACGACGCGATCCAGAAGGGCGAGGACCGCCAGCTCTTCCAGCAGGCGATGACCAAGATCGGCATCAACACGCCTGCCGGGAAGATGATCGGCAGCATCGACGAGGCGCTCGCCTTCGTCGCGGAGATCGGCTACCCGGCCATCATCCGACCGTCGTTCACGCTCGGCGGCACCGGGGGCGGCATCGCCTACGACGAGGCCGAGTTCCGCGGCATCGTCCGCCAGGGCTTGCACGACTCCCCCGTCCACACCGTGCTCGTCGAGCAGTCGGTGCTGGGCTGGAAGGAGTACGAGCTCGAGGTGATGCGCGACACGAACGACACCGTCGTCATCATCTGCTCGATCGAGAACCTCGACCCCATGGGGGTGCACACCGGCGACAGCATCACGGTGGCGCCAGCGCAGACGCTCTCCGACAAGGAGTACCAGCACCTGCGCGACCTCTCGATCGCGATCATCCGCGAGATCGGCGTCGATACCGGCGGCTCGAACATCCAGTTCGCGGTCAACCCCGACAACGGCGACGTGATCGTGATCGAGATGAACCCGCGGGTGTCGCGCAGCTCGGCGCTGGCCTCGAAAGCGACCGGCTACCCGATCGCCAAGATCGCCGCGCTGCTCGCCGTCGGCTACCACCTCGACGAGCTGCCGAACGACATCACCAAGGAGACCAAGGCGGCCTTCGAGCCCTCGATCGACTACGTGGTCACCAAGATCCCGCGCTTCGCCTTCGAGAAGTTCCCCGGCACCTCCGACGCCCTCGGCACCCAGATGCGCTCGGTGGGCGAGGTGATGGCGATCGGCCGGACCTTCAAGGAGTCGCTCCAGAAGGCGCTGCGCTCGCTCGAGCTCGACGTCAAACACGCCTTCGCGCACCTCGACGACGACGCCCTCGAGGCGCGGCTCTACGCCAACCCCAAGCGCCTGGGTGCGGTGCTCGAGTTGCTGCGGCGCGGGCGCAGCGTCCCGTTCCTCCACGAGCAGACCGCCATCGACCCGTGGTTCTTGTCGCAGCTGCGCGAGATCGTCGAGGCCGAGCGCGAGATGGTCGAGTTGGGTACGCCGGCGGCATGGAACTGGGAGACGTGGCGCGAGGTCAAGCGGCTCGGTTTCAGCGACGCCGACATCGGGCGCTTGACCGGGATGGCGCCCGCCGACGTGCGCGCCGCGCGCAAGGCGAAGGGCCAGACGCCCGTCTTCAAGACGGTCGACACCTGCGCCGCCGAGTTCGAGGCGTACACCCCGTACCACTACTCGACCTACGAGTGGGAGGACGAGGTGCGCCCCTCGAGCCGCGAGAAGGTGATCATCCTGGGATCGGGGCCCAACCGCATCGGTCAGGGCGTGGAGTTCGACTACGCCACCGTGCACGCCGTCTGGGCCCTGCGCGACGCCGGCTTCGAGGCGATCATGATCAACTCGAACCCCGAGACGGTCTCGACCGATTACGACACCGCCGACCGCCTGTACTTCGAGCCGCTGACCTTCGAGGACGTGCTCAACGTCGTCGAGCACGAGAAGCCGGCCGGCGTGATCGTGCAGCTGGGCGGGCAGACGCCGCTCAAGCTCGCGCGCGCGCTCGAGGACGCCGGGGTCCCGATCTGGGGCACGCCGGCCGCCGCGATCCACGCCGCCGAGGACCGCGACGCCTTCCACGCGCTGTGCACGCGGCTCGGCATCCCGCAGCCCGAGGGGGGCGTCGCCAGCGACCCCAGCGAGGCCAAGGCGCTCGCCCATCGCGTCGGCTACCCCGCGATGGTGCGCCCGTCCTACGTGCTGGGCGGCCGCGCCATGCGCGTCGTGCGCGACGACGCCGAGCTCGACGCGTACCTGGACGAGGTCTACGCGGAGCTCCCCGACACCCCCAGCATCCTGGTCGACGCCTTCATCGGCGGCGCCCTCGAGCTCGACGTCGACGCCCTGTCGGACGGGCACCGCACGGTGGTGGCCGGGATCATGGAACACATCGAAGCGGCCGGCATCCACTCGGGCGACTCGGCCTGCATCACGCCACCGGTCTCGCTCTCGGACGACGTGATCGAGCGCGTCACCGACTACACCGTGCGGCTGGCCGAAGCCATCGGGGTTCGGGGTCTGATCAACGTGCAGTACGTGGTCAAGGACAGCGAGGTGCTGGTGATCGAGGCCAACCCGCGCGCCTCGCGCACGGTGCCCTACCTGTCCAAGGCGATCGGCCACCCGCTCGCCAAGTACGCGGCGCTGATCTCCGCCGGCCGGACGCTCGAGGACCTCGGCTTCACCGAGACCCCCGTGCCCTCCTTCTACTCGGTGAAGGAGGTCGTGCTCCCCTTCCTCAAGTTCTCTGGCGTCATGCCGCTCCTCGGGCCCGAGATGCGCTCGACGGGCGAGTCGATGGGCATCGACGCCAATCCGTACCTCGCGTACTACAAGGCGCAGATCGGCGCGAACGTGCGCTTGCCCGATAGCGGCCGCGTCCGCCTGGTCGGCGACGGGCTCGACGCGCTCGGCACGCGCCTGGCGGCGCTCGGCTTCGAGATCGAAGTCGGTGCCCCGGACGACCTGGACGCCGTCGCCGACGACGCCCTCGTGATCGACGTCGACCACGGCACCCGGCTCCTCCGTCGCGCGCTCGAGGAGGGCGTCGCGTACGTCACCTCGCGCGAGGCCGCGGCTTGGACCGTGGGCGCCCTAGAGCGCGTGCGCTCCGGCCCCACCGCCGTCCACGCGCTGCAGGACCTGCACCCCGCCAGCGCCTGAGCGCTTCGGTCCGCACCGCAGAACGACCGCCGCGCGGGTCTCCGCGCGGCGGTCGTTGCGGTCAGGCGAGGTCGATCGGCGCGCGCCGGCTGCCGGCGTGGCTCAGCGCTTGGGACCGCGGCCGCGTTTGATGGACACGAGCGAGACGTCGACCGCGTCCGGGTCTTCTTCCTCGTCGCCGTCGCCCAGACCCGGTCCCGCGAACGGGAGCCGTTGGGCGCGCTCGGCCTTGGGCGCCGCGCGCACCGGGACCGGCACGAGTTCGCGCGCTTCGTTCGGGGCGGCGGCCGGTTCGGCGGCAGCGCTGGCCTCGACGGTTTGCACCGTCGGCGCGATGGCCCCTTCGAGCTCCTCGGCCCCGATCGGGTCCACGCCACCGTCCATGCCTCGGACCCGAGCGCGCTGCCGTTCCGGGAGTCGCGCGCGGAGCGAGGTCGCGTAGGCCGCAAGGCCGTCCAACGCGTCTTGGACGCGGTAGCGAAGGCAGAACTCACCGGAATCGACGCGCGTGACGAGGTGCAACGGCGCCTCGCCGAGGCGCTCCAGCACCCGCAACGCCTGATCGCGTTGGACGTCGCCGCCCCCGACCACGTCGTCGAGGACGAACACCGACGGCGCCTTGAGCGCCGCGAGCCGCTCGAGCACGGTGGAGAAGGTGCCACGCTCCTGGACGCGGCGCGCGACGGAGCGCTCGAAGCGCTCCAGGCCGTACTCGAAGAGGCCATCGCGCTCGAAGTGCGGCTCGAGGTCGAACGGCCCGATCGGCAGGTCGGCGGCCAAGGCGACGACACGATCGATGCCCGCCCACGACCAGAGCGTGGCCTTGGCGAGCTCGGCCGGCGAGACCAGCCGATGCAGATCGCGGTGGTCGCCCACGACCGCGAGCTGCTGCGCCCCCGCTTCGCGGCGCCGAGCGAGCAGCGCAGCCCAATCGAGCCGCTGGCCGTCGGGTAGGACGTGCACGAGCACCCGCTCCTGACGGCGCCCGAGGTCGGCGTGGAGCATGAGCTGGCCGTGGGCCAGACCCTCGACGCGGTACCCCAAGCGAGCGAACGACTCGCGTGCCTTCTTGGTCTTGGCCAGATCGCCTGGCGGCAGCGTCGCCGAGTTGAGCGCCGCGCCCTCAGCGAACAGACCCGCGCGCGGCGAAGGCGTCACCCGCGTCGTGGGTGGCGCGCTCCGATCGACGGGCCTCGGCTCGCCCAAGCGGTCGAGCCGGAAGGGATCGCTCGAGACCACCGGTTCCGGCTTGGCCGGCGCGGGCTTGGCGGGCGCCTTGCGCGCCCAGGGGAAGCGGAACCCGCGCGGCGTGGGGAGGTCCCAGCCGAAGGACTCCTGCCCTTGGTCGGCGCCTTCCCGACGCCGATCACGCGCCGCCTGGCGCACGTCGTCCTCCGCATGCTGCGCCAGCCGCTCCCGGCTGCGCTGGCGCTCGGCGGCCGGTTCGGACAGGGTCGCGTCCTCGCCGAGTCCATCGTCGATCGACGGCGCCTCGGCGGCCGAAGCGACCGCGCCTTCGAGCTCCTCGCGGCGGACCAGCTCCAAGATCTCGGCCTCGCGCGCGGCCTGTGCCTCGAGCGCGGCCTCGACCTCGGCGCGCGCGGAGGCGTCTTCCTGGGACTGGCGCGCGCGGAGGCGCCGCTCCGCCGCGGCCTCGACGCTCGGGAGGCTCCCGGCGTCCGCGCGCTCGGCGCGCTCAGCCCGCTCGGCGCGCGGCACGCTTC
>JAGXHO010000185.1 GCA_024636105.1 Trueperaceae bacterium
CGTTCGGACCGCCCGGGCGGGACCCCGGCCCGTTCGCCGGCGGCCCCTCTGAGGGCTCCCGGTCTGCTAGGATGCAGGGCGTGATGGTGTCGTCGATCCTCGAACCCTCGGCGAACCACCCGAACCCCAACCACCACCCTCGAACGTGAACGCCGTCGCTTCCCGACCGGTTTCGGCCGGCAGGCGACCGTGCCGCGCTCGTCGAAGGGAGCCATGACCTTGAAAGACAGCCCCAAGGACTTCAAGAACGGCGACCAGGTCGTCCTGCCTCCGTACGGCGTCGGCATCGTCTCGGGCACGACCACCAAGACGGTCGCCGGCGCCGCACTCGCCTACTACGAGGTGCAGTTCCCAAACGGCACCTCCAAGGCGTTCGTGCCGGTTCATGCACCTCAAGAGGCTGGCCTTCGGCCCGCCCTCACCGAAGAGGAAGTTCAGGCGGTCCTGGAGCGCCTCGCCCATGGGCGCATCACGTTGCCCAAGCAGTGGGCGGCGCGCCACCGCAAGGTGACCGACATCCTCACGAGCGGCGACCCCTACCAGATCGCCACCCTCGCGAGCGAGTTGCGCCGCTGGGACCTCGAGCGCGGGCTACCCGACCTCGACCGCCAAGCCTACCGCCGGGCGCTGCGCCTGCTCGCCGGTGAGATCAGCGCCGTCTTGGACATCACCGCTCAGGAAGCCCGCCAGATGATGGACGCGGGCGACGAAGACGACCTGAACTGACCGCGGCGCCCTGCGCGCCCGACCCGAGCGAGGCATCGGCCGCCGCGCGCTCCTGCGCGCGGTGGCCGCTGGAGCCCGTTCACCACGCATCACGGCCTGGACCGTGCCAGCCACCGCAGCGCGATGGCGTACGCCGCGTAGCCATCGAGCACCTCCGGGGGTGGGCGGAAGCCGACCGGCACCAGGCGACGCCAGCCGCGGGCCGGACGGTCGCGCCAGTACAGCAGGCGCCCCTCCTCGCTCGTGGCACGCTCGTCGATCAGGTCGATGGCTCGGCCCGAGGCCGCGAAGCGCGCCCGCGCCGCGCGCGACCCGGTGCCGTCGCCCAGCGCGATCGCCGCGCCGACCGGCACCTCGAGGTGCTCGAGCTCGGATGCGTCGACGACCGCGACCCGCAGCAACCGCCCGTCGCGCGCGACCCACGCCAGGCCGATCCGCCGCCCGGGGTCCACCCCCAGCACGGCCGTGTCCGACGCGAGGCGTTCCTGCACGGCGCGAGCCTAGCACGCGTCCGGTCCATGCCCGGACGGCCTCGAGCGCGGGCCGCCGACGCGGCGCACCCCCCACGAGGCGCGCCCCCGGTCGCATCGACCGGGGGCGCGCTTCGTTCAGCCTGAACGCCCGACGGGCGCCGATGGTACCGGACTCAGGCCTCCGGTCGCGGCTCCGACGGCGCCTCGCGGCGAGCGGGCGCAGCGGCGCCGGCTTGCGACGGTCGCGCCGCGGCCTCGCGCTGCTTGGCCAGCGTGCGCTCGTCGGCGACGCGCACCGAGCGGATCGCGTCGAGGCCCGTACCGGCGGGGATGAGCCGTCCGAGGATGACGTTCTCCTTGAGGCCGACGAGGTCGTCGACCTTGCCCGACACCGCGGCCTCGGTGAGGACGTGGGTGGTGTGCTGGAAGCTGGCGGCCGACAGCCACGACTTGGTCGTAAGGCTCGCCTTGGTGATGCCGAGCAGCACCGGCTTCCAGGCCGCCGGCTCCTTGCCCTCTTCGAGGAGTCGGTCGTTCATCTCCTCGACGTCGAAGCGCTCCAGGGTCTGGCCCTCGAGGTAATCGCTACCGCCGGGCTCGAGGATCTCGACGTACTTGAGCATCTGCTTGACGATGGTCTCGATGTGCTTGTCGTGCACGCTCACGCCCTGGCCGCGGTACACGCGCTGGATCTCGTCGACCAGGTACGCCTGCACCGCGTCGGGGCCGCGGGTCTCGAGGAGGTCGTGAGGGTTGATGGCCCCGCGCGTCAGCTGCTGGCCGGCCTCGACCTTGTCGCCGTCGCGGACCAGGATGCGGGTGTTCTTGTCGAGCTTGTAGACCTTGGAGAACTCGCCGTCTTCGGACGTGACGGTCAGCCGGTAGCGGTCGTCCTCTTCGGCGATCGCGATGACCCCATCGAGGTCGGCGACGGCCGCCTTGACCTTGGGCTTGCGCGCCTCGACCAACTCGATCACCCGCGGGAGGCCCTGCGTGATGTCGCCACCGGTGGCGATGCCGCCGGTGTGGAAGGTGCGCATGGTGAGCTGCGTGCCGGGTTCGCCGATCGACTCGGCGGCGATGACGCCGACCGCTTCGCCGAGCGACACCGGCCGCATCATCGACAGGTCGAGGCCGTAGCACGTACGGCACACGCCGGCACGCGTCTGGCAGGTGATCGGGCTGCGCACGGCAAGGGTCCGCAGTTCGGGTTGCTTCTGGAAGTTGGCGGCGATCGCATCGACGTCCTCGCGCATCAGGGTGGCGCCGGCCGCGAAGGTCAGGTCGCCCACCTCGGTGTCGAGCGCCATCGTGCGGCCGTACAGGCTCATCTCGAGCTGCGCCTTGGGCCGCGGGCGCCCTTCGGGCGTGTACAGCGCCATCTCGAGGAACTCGGCCGTACCGCAATCGTCTTCGCGGACCACGAGCTCGTGGGCCACGTCGACGAGCTTGCGGGTCAGGTAGCCAGAGTCCGCGGTGCGGAGCGCGGTGTCGGCGCCCCCCTTGCGGGCGCCGTGCGTCGAGATGAAGTACTCGAGCACGTCGAGGCCCTCACGGAAGTTCGCCCGGATCGGCAACTCGATGGTGTCGCCGGAGGGCTTCGCCATCAGGCCGCGCATCCCCGCAAGCTGACGGATCTGCTGCGGGTTGCCACGGGCACCGGACTGCGCCATGACGTACAGCGGGTTGAAGGGCATGTTCTTCTCGAAGTTCTCGAAGACCGCCTGCTTGACCTGCTCGGTGGTGTCGTTCCAGAGCCGCACGACCTGCTGGAAGCGTTCCGTCTCGGTGACGAAGCCCATCTCGGCGTACTGCTGGATCTTCTCGAGCTTGGTCTGGGCTTCGGCGAGGAGCGCCGCCTTCGCCTCAGGGATCGCGACGTCGTCGATGCCGATCGTGATGCCGGAGGTGGTCGAGAGCTCGAAGCCCGCTTGCTTGAGGCCGTCGAGGAGCTTGGCGGTGCGCTCGACGCCGAGGAGCTTGAAGCTGTCGACGACCAGGTCGCGCAGCGCCCCCTTCTCGTACGCGGTGTCGTAGCGGATCATCGACGCGGGGACCTCGCCGCCGTCGGCGCCGAGCGTCTCGCGCACGAGGCGGGCGAAGAACACCCGGCCGGCGGTCGTCTCGAGGAGTTTGCCGTCGATGCGGACCGTGACCATGTCCTGCATGTCGATCTCGCCGCGCTCGGCCGCGAGCAGCGCTTCGTCCTCGTTGGCGAAGCGGTACTTGAGGCGGCCGATCGACGTCGCCTTGCCGGCCACCGTGATGTGCGAGTTCAGGCTCACCTCGCCCTTGGCGTACGCCTCCAACGCGTCGGAGACGGCGTCGAAGCTGTCGCCAATGCCCTTCTTGCCCAGGTGGACCTGGGTGAGCACGAACAGGCCGAGGATGATGTCGCGCGCGGCACCGACGTTCGGGTTGCCGTGCGCCGGCGAGAGCAGGTTGTGCGAGGAGAGCATCTGCAGGCGCGCTTCGGCCTGGGCGTAGACCGACAGCGGCACGTGGATCGCCATCTGGTCGCCGTCGAAGTCGGCGTTGAAGGCCTCGCAGACCAGCGGGTGGAGCTGGATGGCCTGGCCCTCGACGAGCACGGGCTCGAACGCCTGGATGCCGAGGCGGTGCAGCGTGGGCGCGCGGTTCAGCAGCACGACGCGGTCGGCGATGACCTCTTCGAGCGCATCCCAGATCTCGTCGCGGGTGTCGCGGTAGCGCTCGAGCAGCTTGCGGGCGCTCTTGATGTTGCTGACGATCCCGCGCTCCTCGAGCTTCTTGAACAGGAAGGGTTTGAACAGCTCGAGCGCCATGCGCTTGGGCACGCCGCACTGGTGGAGCTGCAGCTGCGGACCGACCACGATGACCGAACGGCCGGAGTAGTCGACGCGCTTGCCGAGGAGGTTCTGGCGGAACCGCCCCTGCTTGCCGCCGAGCAGATCGGTGAGCGAGCGCAGCGGCCGGTCGGAGCCGGGGTGCACGACGGCGCTGCCACGGCGGCCGTTGTCGATGAGCGCGTCGACGGCCTCCTGGAGCATGCGCTTCTCGTTGCGCACGATCATCTCGGGCGCGCCCTGCTGCATCAGCTTCTTGAGGCGGTTGTTGCGGTTGATCAGGCGCCGGTAGAGGTCGTTGAGGTCCGACGTCGCGAACCGGCCGCCCTCGACCTGCACCATCGGGCGCAGGTCCGGCGGCATGACCGGGACGGACTCCAGGATCATCCAGGCGGGGTCGTTGCCCGAGCGCAGGAAGCTGCGCGTGATCTCGAGGCGCTTGCGCGCCTTGGCGCGCTTGTGGCGGCTGGGGGAGTTCATCTCCTCGACCAGTTCGGCCTCGAGCTTCTCGAGATCGATCGACTCGAGCAGCTCGCGCACCGCGTCCGCACCCATGCGCGCTTCGAAGTCGTACGACTCGATGACGCGCACCTGGCGACGGACGAGGTCGATCTCGACGCGACCGGAGATGTCGCTGCGGACCTTGCCGTCGTCGGCGAGCTCGTCACCGGGCTTGACCCGGTCGCCGTTCACGACGATGGGCTCGTCCTGATACGGGTAGACGCGGGCGCGCGAGACGATGATGCTGGCGGGCTCCGCGAGGTGCACGGTGCCGTCGGCGGCCGCGATGATCTCCTGCGCCGCGTCGATGGCGCCGACGACCTTCTCGCCGCCGACGACCGTCGCACCGTCGCCCACCAGCACGTGCATGGTGGGGTTGATCTCGTGGGTCTCGCGGCGCGCCCAGCGCACCTCGAGGGTCATCGTGACCTGCTTGTCCTTGGTCTTGCTCGCGCGCAGGGAAGCCGTGGCCTCGCGCGGCAGCGTGAGCTGGGTACCGGACTTCGCCCGAGCGATCACGTCGCCCTGTTCGACGAACTCGCCGCTCCCCGCCACCGCCTCCATGCCCGTCGGCACGAGGTAGGCGTAGCGGATCTCCTCGTCGTCGGCATC
>JAGXHO010000186.1 GCA_024636105.1 Trueperaceae bacterium
CTTGGGCGCTGCGCGTGCCCAGCTCGCCGCCGGTGGCATCGACCTCGCGTTCGACGCCGCCGCGCTCGCGAACGTGCTCGAGGGATTGAGCGGTTCCCTGCCGCCCGAAGCGAACCCACTCGTGGTGCGCGCCGTCGCCGCCTTGCGTACGTTGGGTTCCGGCGCCATCCGCGCCGCTTGGGACGACCAGGGGCTGCGCTTCGAGCAGGTGCTCGTCGTGCCCGACGACGCGCCGGATCCCGCCCTGGCGCGCCTGCTCACCTCGGCCCCCCGAGCCGGACGCCCGCTGTGGCTGCCCTCCGACGCCTCGGCGGTCGCCTCCAACTACGTGCCGCTGCGCGCCTGGATCGATTACGTCGACGGCTGGCTCGTCGACCTCGAACCGATCACCGGCATGCGCGCCGACGTGCGCGGGCTGGCGGCCGACTACCTCGATCTCGACCTCGACGCGGCCCTCCTCGGCTGGGTCGGCGAGACCGTCCACTCCGTCACGCTCGAACCGCTCGGCACCGATCTGCGCGGGTGGGTGTACGGCCCCGGGACCCTCGTGATGGTGCCGGTGGCAGACGAAACGGCTGCGCGCACCGGGATCGAGCTCCTCGGACCCGGCCTGCTGCGCTCGTTCGCGAGCCTCTCGCAGCTCGACGCCGGACCGATGGACCCGTTCGGTGCGGATCCGTTCGCGGACGACCCCACGGGCCTCGACGGGCTCTTCGGGGCGGAGAGCGTCGCGGTCGAGACCATCACGATCGGCGGCATCGAGGTCGACCGCATCCGGATGGGCCCCACGCTCGACCTCGCGGTCGCCGTCGTCGACGGCCACCTGATCTTCGCGTCGCCCCCCTCGGCGCTCGAGGCGCTGCTCGCGGCGCGCGACGGTGGCTCCAACCTGCTCTCCGGCCCCGCCGGCGCGCCCTGGCGCGCCGCGTACGCGGCGGTCCCGGACGCTGCCCGCGACGTCTCGATCAGCGACGTGGCGGCCACGCTCCACGGGCTCGCCGACCTCGCCGAACTGGCCTCGCAACCGCTCGCGAGCGCGATCCAAACGGCGCTCGTCGTCGCACCCTGGGAATCGACGGGCGGCTTCGACGACGATTGGGACGGGTCCTTCGACGACGGGGACTACGACCCCTTCAGCGACCCGTGGCTCCTCGACGAGAACGGGCGCACGCCCCCGGAGGACTGGAATGCCGAGGCGCTCGTCGGCACGCCGCTGGCCGAGCGCGGCGCGATCGAGCTCGGGACCACGCTGGACGCGGAGCTGACCGACGCCGAGCAGTACCTCGCTTGGGACCTGGTCGGCGCGGCCCCGGGGACGCTCGTTCAGGTGGAGGTCGCCGACCCGACGGGCTTCGAGGTCGATACCTACCTGTACGTCGTCGACGCCGACACCGGCTTGGTGCTGTTCTCCAACGACGACTTCGGTGGCACGGACCTCGCGGCCGTCGTCTTCGACGTGGTCGCAGGCGTTCGCTACCGCATCGTGGCCTCGAGCTTCGGCGGCTTCGCCACCGGTACGGTCACGGTCTCGGTGCGCGACCGCGCGGCCGTCCTCGCCGAGGCCGAGGCCCCGGAACCCGCGGTGCCTGCCGAGCCCGAGGCGCCCGCCGAGGTCGAGCCCGAGGTCGACCCGCCCACCTTCGCCGAGCTGCTCGGGGTCACCGACCTGATGCCGCGCGTGCTGGCGATCCTCGCGGAGCGGAGCGGCATCGCGGTCAGCGCGACGACCGTCGAAGGCAACGTCGTGCGCACGATCACGACGATCCCGCTGCGCTGAGCGCAGCGCCGTCACCGGCGCCGCACGCGTTCCCCCAACGCAGAAGAGGCCCCCTGGTGCGTGCACCAGGGGGCCTCCTTCGATCAGGAACGCCGGCGCCCGAGCTGGGCGGGCGCTCGGTCGCCGCGCGTCAGTTGACCGCGCGCGGGACGTGCTTGGCGAGCTTCGCTTCGTAGGCGGACTTGGGCATTGCGCCGACCATCGTCTCGACCGGCTGGCCGTCCTTGAACAAGATGACCGTCGGGATGCTCATGACGCGGAACGACATGGCGCTCTGCTGGTGGTCGTCGACGTTGAGCTTGCCGACCTTGAGCGTGCCGGCGTGTTCGCTGGCGAGCTGTTCGATGACGGGGCCGACCATCCGGCACGGGCCGCACCACGGGGCCCAGAAGTCGACGAGCACAAGGCCCTTGCTGGTTTCTTGTTGGAAGTTGGCGTCGGTGAACTCGACCAGGGATCCGGCCATGGGTGCCTCCTCAAGGCGGCGGCGGACGAGCCGCCGCGCGGTACGCCCGTCATGCTAGGTCAAGCCGGCGCCGGCGGTACGTCGCCCACCGTACCGGCCCCGGCCCCTGGCGGCCATGGGGCGGGTTCTGGCCACGAGCGGAGCAGGGCCGCGGCGCTGCCCCGCACGACCCGCGGCGCGGTGCCGCCGAGCGCGCGGTGCCCCCCTTTCACCGCCGCCCACACGATCTGCGCCGGGTCGGCGGACGCCCCGTGGACGGCGCGCGCCGCCCCGAACTCGTCCACCGGCGAGAGCGACGGGCTCGAGCCGAGCGAGTCGGTGCCGAGCCCCACCGTGACGCCAAAGCGGGCGTAGCGCGCCCACGGGAACGTGCCGCATTCGAGCAGCGCGTTCGAGCGCGGGCAGTGGACCACGGCGCAGCCGGCGCGCTGCAGTCGACGGACGTCGTCGTCGTCGACGTGGATCGCGTGCACCAGGGTCGGCCGCGCCGCGAGCACGCCGAGGTCGTCGAGGTAGCGCACGGGCGTCGCCCCCGACGGTCGGAACGCCGCCAGCAACGGCCCCATGGCGTCCCGCAGCGCCCCCGTCCCGTATGCATGCAGCTCGAGCTCGCCGGGGTCCTCGGCCACGTGGATCTGCAGCGGCAGGTGGTGCGCTGCGGCGTACCCGGCGAGCCGCTGCAACAAGGGCGCCGACACCGTGTGCGGCGTATGCGGCGAGAGGCCCACGCGGACCCCTCCAGGGCGCTCGCGCGGCCGATGCCGCGCGACGACCGCGACCGCCTCGGCGAAGCGCGCCTCGGCCTCGGCCGGTTCGGGGCCGAGGACCTCCCAGTAGGCCACGCCGCTCAGCTCCCGGTCCTCGAGCAGCCGTGCGAGCACGGCCTCGTCGGTGACGATGTCGCCGACGGTGGAGACGCCCGCCGCCTTCAAGGATCGGAGGCCGCGCTCGGCCGCGGCCAGACCCCGTCCGCCGGCGCGCGCGTGCGCGATCGCGGCCTGGATGAAGGCCCCGTACGGCCCGGGCGTGAGGGGCAGGTCGCTCAGGTCCAGATGCGTATGGGCGTTGACCGGCGTCGGTGCGATCACGCCGACGGCGGGGCGCTCGATGGCCCCCGGGTTCGCGGCGCGCAGCTCCGACGCCCGGCCCACCGCGACCACGCGGGCCGGCTCCGGCGCCACCTGCACCAGGACCGCCGCGTCGCGACGCGGCGTCCCGAGCCCGTCGTAGACAAGACCGGCCGGCCAGAGCTCGCGCCGCGGCCCGCCGGCGCTCACGCCGCGGCGGCGTCGGGGCCGAGCAGCGCGTCGACGTCCGGGCGCCGCACGATCCGGTAGAGGCTGTCGCGCTGGGCCGGCACGAAGCCGGCGTCGACCACTTGCCGCACGATCTCGCGCTCGGCGGTGGCGCTGTGGCGAGCGCCCGCCTGCGACACGACGTTCTCTTCGAGCATCGTCGATCCGTAATCGTTGCAGCCGAAGAACAGGGCGGTCTGCGCGACCTTGTGGCCCATCGTCGGCCAGGAGGCCTGGAAGTTGGCGAAGTTGTCGAGCAGCAAACGACTCAGCGCGACGTTGCGCAGGTAGGCGGTGGCGTCCGCGCCGGGCGCCTTCCCCTCGATCCGCACGCCTTGCGTCTGGAGCGTCCACGAGATGAACGCGGAGAAGCCGTTGCCGTGCGTCGCGAGCGCCTGGTCCTGGGCCTCGCGCAAGCGCAGCAGGCTCGCCGCCCGCTGCGCGACGGACTCGCCGAACCCGATGACCATCGTCGCGGTCGTGTACAGCCCGAGTGCTTGCGCCTCACTCATGATCCGCAGCCAGTCATCGGTGCCGATGCGTGCGGGCGACACGTGCTGCGCGTGCCGGACCTCGTCGACGAGCATCTCGCCGCCGCCGCCCGGGAGCCCGTCGAGGCCGGCGGCCTGGAGTTCCACGAGCACCTCGCGGGTGGTCATCCCGGTGAGCTTCGCCATCCCCTTGATCTCCTCGGGGCTGAACACCTCGAGGCGGATGGTGGGGTGGCGGCGCCGGAGCTCGCGCAGCAGGTCGAGGTACCACGAGAACTCCAGGTACGGGTTCACGCCGCCCTGCATGAGCACGCGCGTGCCGCCGACGGCCTCGAGCTCGGTCAGCTTCGCCGAGATCTGATCGACGTCGAGCACGTAGTGGTCGTCCTGCCGCCGGGTCCGGTAGAACCCGCAGAAGGCGCAGCCGACGTTGCACACGTTGGAGTAGTTGACGTTGCGGTCGATGAGGTACGTGACGAGCTCGGGATCGGTGCGCGCGAGCCGCACCTCGTGGGCCGCACCGCCGAGCTCGAACAGCGGCAGCGCGTGCAACGCGACCCCTTCGTCGGCGGTGAGCCGGGCGCCCGAAGCGGCCCGTTGGATGAGCGACATGGACCGAGTCTACCCGCAGCAGGCGGGACCCCGCGTAGCGGTCGCACGCCCGTCCGGGACGAGCGTAGCGGAGCTCACGAAGCCTGTGTACTTCCCATGCGATCGAGGCGTAAACTGCCCGGGTGTCGGCCCCCCGAACGACCTCCAGCGACGCCTCGAGCCCCTGGCGCCGGATCTTCGAAGACGTCCGCGAGAGCGTCGGCAACGAGCGCGACGAGCATGGCGTGCTCGGGAGCATCAACTGGCTCCGCCACCAGATGGACGTCCGCGGCGCCAACCCGAACATCGTGCGCAACATCATCTACCGCGACAAGGGGAAGCTGCCGGACAAGCGCGTCCTCTTCCAGATCCTCGACGAGCTGTGGCGCGACCGCGGGCACGGACCGCTCCGATCGCCCGAACTCGAGGTCCTGCTCGCGCCTGGGAGCGGCAACGACCAAGAGGTGCTGCAGCTGCTCGGCCGCGAGAAGCGCCGCGCCTACCGTACCTTCGTGCAGAGCGTGCGCTCCGGCGGCGATCCCCGGTTCGTGGTCGTCGGCAAACCGGGGAGCGGCAAGACGCTGCTGAGCGACTACATCCAGCAGGCGCTCGAGCTCGCACCGCCGGCCGCCGATCGGCTGGTCCGGCTCGAGTTCTCCGGCACCGACCTCGCCACCGCGCTCGCGCGCCTCGGCGCCCGGCTCGGCGCACCGAGCGAAGTGCTGCAGGCGAAGCTCGTGCGGGTCGGCGCGTCCAGCGCCTTCGCCGTGCAAGCCGATGCGCAGGCCGACGTCGCGCGCACGATCGTCGACGCCGCGCGCGCCTTCCAGGGGCGTCAGGTGCTCCTGCTGCACGTGTCGCAGTCGCTCGGTGGCCAGGAGAGCCTCGGCCTCTCGCCGCTCCGGCTCAACACCCCGGACGTGCCGCGGGTGTCGGCGGCGGAGTGGCTGTGGGCCTCGCTCGTCGAACCGCTCTCCAAGCTCGCCGGCACCGCGCTGCTGGTCTCGATGACCGACCTGCCGCTGCGCGCCCAGCAGCGCCTCGGCGACTTCGAGGGCCCGATCCGCCTCACCCCACCCACGGCCGGCGAGGCGCGCCGGTTCGTGCGCGCCCGCCTCCCGAACGCGACCCCGGCACAGCACGAGGAGATCGTGCAGCGAGCGGGGCGCTCGTTCGAAGAGCTGCGTACGCTGACGCTGCTCGCGGAGATCCGCGATCCGGACGCCGAAGGCGGCCCCGCCGACGCCGCCAAGTCGATGACGCAGCTGTCGCACCTGCTCGACGCCTCGGGGGACGACCGCCTGCGGGGGTTCCTCGCCGCCCTCGCGGTCTTGTCGCTGCCCGAGTACGCCTCCTTCCCGCGCGCCGCCCTCGCCGAGCTGCGCGCGAAGCCCGACCTCGACCTGTCGAACCTCGAGGGGGCGTTCCTCGACACCGTGCCGGGGCGCAGCGACGACGTGCGCTGCTTCTCGCGCCAACTCGCACGGGCGTTGCGGGAGCGGCTCCAGGTGGGCCAACCGGCGCGCTACCGGGAGCTCAACCGCCACGCCGCCGCTGCCTTCCACGAGGCCGCAGAAGCCGAACCGCAGGGCGAGACCGCGACCCGTTACCTCGCGCACTTGTTCGAGGCGCGCGACTGGGAGGGGCTCGCGTCGTGGATGCACGAACGCCCCACCCAGCAGACGCTCGTGCGGCGCATCTGGCTGGCCGCCACCCAAGAGCTCGTGGACGGCCCGCGCTTGGAGCGACTCGCCGTGCAGGTCGCCGCGCACTACGTCAAGCTCGGCACCTTCCAGCACCCGGACGTGCGCGACGCGTTCGCGGTGCTCTCGGCGTCGAGCGACGTCGAGGCCCGGGCTTGGACGGTGCTCAAGCGCACCGAGGGCCTGATCCTGCGGGGCCACTACGAACGTGCCGCGGAGCTGCTCGGCGCGCTGCCGGCGACCCGAGACCCGGTCCTGCGGGCCGAAGGCGCGCTCGCGCGCGCGAGCATCGAGCGTTGGCGCGGCGATCTCGAGCGGGCCAGCGGCTACGTGCAGGACGAGGCGCCGCGCGAACTCGCGAGCGCCCCACCGAGCGCCGCCGCCGACGCCGTGCGGGCGAAGATCGGGCTATGGTCGGGCCTCATCGCCAAGGACCTCGGTGACCTCGAGTCCGCGCTCGCCGCCTTCGATGCGATCCCGCGAGCCGACGACCTCGACGCCGCCCGGGTCGCCTTCCAGCGGGGCGACGTCTTCATGAAGCTCGGGCACTTCGACCGCGCGCTCGCCGCGATGAACACCGCGGTCGCGCTGGCGCGGGGCTCGGAGGCGCTCGTCGCGGAGCAGACCCGCTACCTCGCGCGCCGTGGCACGGTCCACCGGCGGATGGGCGACCTCGACCGCGCCTTCGCCGACTTCGAGGAGGCGCGCCACGCGCTGCTCGGCGCGCGGCCGGACGAGGGGCGCCGGCGCGACACCGCCGAGGAGGCCGATCGCGACTTCTGGCTTGCGCGCGTCGACGACGAGGCGGGCCTGGCCTCGTTGGCCGCGGGCCGCTACGACGAAGCCATGCTCGCCTTCGCCGCCAACCTCGAGCGCTTCCGCCGCTACGCCGACACCCAAGGGGTCGACGCCACCTACCGGGTGCTGCGGAGCCGGCTGCGGTTGGCGCTGGCCTACGGTTGCCGCGCGGTCGGTCAGCCGTTCCGGAGGCCCTTCGCGATCTCGGCCGCGCTCGGCGGCACCGGCCCGGACCTGCGCCACGCGCGCGACCTGATCGCGGGCATCCTCGCGCACATCGATGCGACGAGCGACGGCACCCGGTTGGGCACCTTGACGCGCGACACGCTCCTCGCGGCCAACCTCTTCGCGGCCGATGGTTCGTTTGCGCTCGCCGCCGCCGAACGGGCGCTCGCCGGCTCGCGCTACCCGTACCAACGCGCGCAAGCCCACGCCCATGCGGCCTGCGGTGCGCTGCGCTCGGGCGACCCGGACCTCGCCGAAGGGCACCTGGCCCAGGCCCGGGCGGCGCTGGCGGAGGCGACGTCCGGCGTGGGGTTCGAAGAGCGCGGCGACCTCGAGCTCGAGGCGTGGACCTACGCGCTCGACGCCTTCGCGGCGATCCACCGCGGCGACGTCGCCGAAGCCGCCGCGCGCGTGAGCGCGGGGCTGCGACGCCCCGAGCTCGTTCGGTACCACACGGCGCTCCTCCAGCAGTACGGCGACGCGGTCGAAGAACGCGACCTCGACGGCGACGCGGCGGCGCGGCTGCTCGCCGGGCTCGTCCCGATCGAGTTCGAGGGTGGCCTCGGTGCGCTGCGCCTGGCGGACGCCCTCGTGGCCGGCTGGCACGGCGTCGCGCCCTCCCCGGACGGCGACGCCGACGCACCGCCCCGGACGACCGAGGTCGCGGCGTGAGGGTGGGGTTCGTCGGCCTCGGCACGATGGGCGCGGCCATGGCGGAGCGCCTGATCGCGGCCGGGTTCGAGGTCGCCGTCCACAATCGGACGCGCGCGCGCGAAGAGCCGCTGGAGGCGCTGGGCGCGACGCGCGCCGCCAGCCCGGCGGAGGCCGCCCGCGGCGCCGATCTGGTCGTCGTGATCGTCTCGGACACGCCGGACGTCGACCAAGTCGCCTTCGGGTCCGAGGGGATCGCCGCCGGTCTGGCGCCCGGTGCGCTCCTCATCGACATGAGCACCATCGCGCCCGACGCCACCCGCGCCTACGCCGCGCGGATCGCGGAGCAGGGGTCGGCGTGGCTCGACGCCCCGGTCTCGGGGGGCAGCGAGGGTGCCCGGAACGGGACGCTGTCGATCATGGTCGGCGGCGACGCGGCCGACCTGGAACGGGCACGACCGGTGCTGAGTGCGATGGGCACGACGATCACGCACGTCGGTCCGGTGGGCGCCGGCCAGTTGGCGAAGGCGATGAACCAGGTGGTCATCGCCGGGACCTACGCGGCCGTCGCCGAGGGCATCGTCTTGGGCCTGAAGGCCGGCATCGACGTCGAGGCGGCGCTCGCTGCGCTCGCCGGCGGCGCGGCGGGCTCGTGGGGGCTCGTCCACCGCGGTCCCAACGTCGTGCGCAACGACTATCCGCTCGGCTTCCGCGTGCGGCTCCACCGGAAGGACCTGGGCATCGCGCTCGATGCGGCGCGCGCGCTCGGCGCCCCGCTGCCGGTGGCGGCGCTCGTCGAGCAATGGGAGACGGGGCTGATCGCGCGCGGCCACGGCGACGAGGACGTCTCGGCCATCGCCCGGGTCGTGCGCGAGCAAGCGGGGCTGGACGACGACTGATCGGCCGCGGATCGGCGCGCGCCCGACCGCGCGTCAGCTCGGCGCCACGGCGAACACCCAGACCCGGGCTGCGGTGGCTTTGGCCGGTCGACCGTCCGGGTACGCGACCACGTCGACGCGCGCGTACCCGGCCGCGGCGAGCGCGGTCCTGAGTTCGTCCGGGTCGTACGGCCGCTCGTAGTGGGTCTCGACGAACGTGCCCTCGGGCGACGCGCACCAGGCGTCCACCGTGGCGCGGTGCGCGTCGGGGTCCCACCGGTGCGTCCAGCGGTAGTGCACCTCCCCCGCCCACCCCTCGGCGACGTCGTCTTCCCAGAGCTCCTCGAGTCCGATGCGCGTGTTGACGTCGAAGGCGAGGATCCCTCCGGGGACCAGGGCACCGCGCACGTGGGCAGCCGCACGCTCCAGGTCGCCATCGTCGAGCAGGTTGTTCAGCGAGTCGAACACCGAGACGGCGAGCGTGATCGCCCCGGGCAGCGGAGCGTCGCGCACGTCGCCGAGCAAGAACGGCACGTCGGGCAGCTTGGCGCGGGCGACCGCGAGCATGTCGGCCGATGGGTCGAGGCCCACCACCTCGAAGCCGCGTGCTGCCAGCGGCGCGGTGGCGTTGCCGGTGCCGCAGCCGATATCGAGGACCCGACCGCCGCGCCAGCCGCGGGACGCGGCCTCGCGCAGCGCGAACGCCACCCAGTCGTCGTAGGGGACGTCCTGCATGATCGCGTCGTAGACGCGCGCAAGGGCCGTGAACGGGGCGCGCTGCACCGGCGCAGCGTACCGCGCTCGCGCGCGCCCGGCGCCATCGGGAGCGGCCGTCGGGAATCGTGCTCCACGCCCACGTGCGTCCAACCCGGGCGCCGGTACCCTTCGGTCACCTTGTCGGTGCGCTCTGCACCCCGCTGCCCCCCCGGCGGAGCGCACCCAAGGTCTACCCTCCATTCACCGTCGCCGGTGCCAGCCCGCAACCCCGCCTCGAGACCGGGCGGTGGTAGCGTGGCAGGCATGATCGGCGTCGACCTCGGCACCACCACGGTGCGCATCCACGTCAAAGGCAAGGGCGTCGTCCTTCGGGAGCCGGCGGTCATCGCCGTCACCAAGGGCACCATGGACGTCAAGGCGGTGGGCGAAGAGGCCTACCGCATGCTCGGCCGTACCCCGGGCAACATCACGGCCGTGCGCCCGATGGCGGACGGCGTGATCGCCGACTACACCCTCACCGAGAAGATGCTCAAGGCCTTCATCCGCAAGGTCCTCCAGGGGCCGCAGCGCTTCCTTCGCCCGACCATCATGGTCTGCATCCCCAGCGGCATCACCGAGGTCGAGAAGCGCGCCGTGGTGCAAGCCGTGCACGAGATCGGCGCCCGCAAGGCGCTGCTGATCGAGGAACCGGTGGCAGGAGCGATCGGCGCGGGCATCGAGATCGCCGAGCCGGTCGGGTCGATGGTCGTCGACATCGGCGGCGGGACGACCGACGTCGCGATGATCTCGATGGGCGGCATCGTGGTCTCCACGTCGCTGCGGGTCGCCGGCAACGTCTTCGACCGCGACCTGATGGCGTTCGTCAAGGCGAAGCACAATCTGCTCATCGGCGACCGCACGGCCGAGGAGGTCAAGCGCACCATCGGCGGCGCCATCGTCACCGGCGGCGGCCATCTACCGACCATGGAGGTCCGGGGGCGCGACCTGATCGACGGCATGCCCAAGACCGTGGAGGTCACGGCCGACGACGTCGTCGCCGCGCTGCGACCCTCGCTCGAGAAGATCGCCGCGGGCGTGCGCAAGGTGCTCGAGCAGTCGCCCCCCGAACTCGTCTCCGACGTGATCGAGCGCGGCATCGTGCTCACCGGGGGCGGCGCGCAGCTGCGCGGCCTCGACGTCTACCTCCAGCGCATCACGAACATCCCGGTCGCCGTGGCCGAGAACCCAGAGGATTGCGTGGTGGTCGGGACGAGCAAGGCGCTCGACATGGCGCACCTGCTCCAGGACGCCCGCCAGACCTACGACCGCTACTGAGGCCCGGCGCCGCGCGGCAACGCGTCGCGCGGCAACACGGCGTAGACGTACCGATACGCAGGTCGGAACCCAAGGCCCTCGTACAGCGCACGCGCCGGTGCGTTCTCCTCGGCGACCTGCAGGTAGGCGGAGAGGGCGCCCTCGGCCTCGCCCCATGCGAGCAGCGCGGCCGTGATCCGGCGCGCGACGCCGCGACGCCGCGCCGCGGGGGCGGTGGCCACGTCGAACAACCCCACCAGGTCGCCGGTCCGCACGGCGAGGCCACAGCCATCGGCACCTGCCGCCGCGTAGCGCCTCGGGCTCGGGGCGCCCATGGCCAGCCGGAGGCGCTCGCCGCGCTCGCGCTCGGGTAGCGTTGCCGCGTACGCCGCACGCCACTCCGCACCAGGCGCCTCGGTGCACGCGACGTCGTGCGTCGCCCATACCGATCGCGGTTCGAGGTCGCGCACCAGCACGAGCACGGGGACCTCGAAGCGGTACCCCGCCGTCTCCAGTGCCGCCACCAGGCCGAGCGGCTCGGCGTCCGGCGCCACCAGGAAGCGCGGCGATCGCCCGCGAGCGCGGTACCAGGCCTCGGCGCGCGCCAGCTTGGCGTCGAGCGGATCCTGCCCGGCACCACGCGGCAAGACGGCGTTGGCGCGCCGGACGACGCTGCGGGCGCCGTCGGCGCGAAGCGTCCAGCCGTCGTCGACCAAGGACTCGCTCGGACGGAGTGCGTCCGCGGCCGCGCGCTCCATCGCCGCCACCGCGGCACGATCGATGCCGAAGCACGCCGGCCGAGGTGGCCCTGCGCCCTCGTTCAGGCGATGTCCACGAGCTGGAGCTCGAACGTCAGGGCCTGACCGGCCAGTGGATGGTTGGCGTCGAGGGTGATCGAGGCATCCCCCGTGTCCGCGACGGTGACCGGCATCGCGCCGCCGTCCTCGCGCCGCAGCTGCAGCTGCATGCCGATCTCCACCTCCATGCCGTCCGGCAGCTGCTCGCGGGGGACCTCGATCAACAGCTCCTCGCGGCGCTCGCCGTAGGCGTCGTCGGGCGGGATGCGGACGGTCTTGGCGTCGCCGACGGTCATGCCGGCGATCGCCTCGTCGAAGCCGCCGATCACCTGACCCTGGCCGAGCGTGAACGCGAGCGGGTCGCGCCCCTCCGAGGCGTCGAAGACCGACCCGTCGTCGAGGCGGCCGGTGTAGTGCACGTGGACGGTGTCGCCGGCTTTGGCGGTGCTCATGGGGGACTCCCCTTCCAGGCGCCCGGGCGAGGATCGCGCGTCGGTCCCCGCGGGCGCGCCGACACCCTAACCCCGACCGCCGGACGGGATGTAGGCCCGGCCACGATGGCGTCGGTGCGGATCGGCTGGCAGCGTCAGTACCCGACCGCCTGCCCGTCCTTGCGGTGATCGGAGCCCGCCACGTAGCCGTCCTCGGCGCGCCAGATCAGTTGCGCCCCGCCGAACCCGAAGCTGGCCTCCGGCGCGGTCGCGGTCACCTCGTGCCCCAGCGCCCGCAGGCCGTCGAGGACGGATGGTGGGAACGAGCTCTCGATCGCGACGCCGCGACCCGCCACGACGCGCCAACGCGGGGCATCGGAGGCGGCTTGCGGGTTCTGCCGGTGGCCCACCATCCGCAGCACCATCTGGAGGTGGCCCTGCGCCTGCATGGGCCCTCCCATGACGCCGAAGCTGCAGCGCGGCGCGCCACCCTCGGTCAGGAACGCGGGGATGATCGTGTGGAACGGGCGCTTACCGCCCGCGACCTGGTTGGGGTGGCCCGCGTCGAGCACGAAGCCGGCCGCGCGGTTCTGCAGCGAGATGCCGGTGCCGGGCACCACGACCCCGCTCCCGAACCCGAAGTAGTTCGACTGGATCAGGCTGACCATGCGGCCGTCGGCGTCGGCGGCGGTGAGGTAGACGGTGCCGCCGCGCTTGGGCGTGCCGTGGCCGGGATCGCCGGCCCGCATGGGGTCGATCGCCCGCGCGCGCTCCGCGAGGTAGCCGTCGGCGAGCAGGTCGGCGGCGGTGACGTCGCGCATGTGGTCGGCATCGGCGATCCACCGCTCGGCATCGGCCAGCGCCAGCTTCATGGACTCGATCTGCAGGTGCAGCCACGGGACGGAGTCGAGCTCGAGCGCGTCGAACTCGGGCACGTGGCGCAGGACGCCGAGCGCGATCAGCGCCGCGAGCCCCTGACCGTTCGGCGGGATCTCGTGCAGCTCGGTCCCCTTCCACCCGGTCGACACGGTGCCGACCCAGTCCGCCCGGTGGTCGCCGAGGTCCTCGGCGTCGAGCAGGGCGCCGTGCGCCCGCGCGTGGCCGACGATCGCGTCGGCCAACGCACCGCGGTAGAAGGCCTCGCCGCGGCTGGCCGCGATCGCCTCGAGCGTCCGAGCCTGCTCTGGGAACCGCCACGTGGCCCCGGCGGCCGGCGTGCGGCCGTCCGGCGCGAAGGAACGGTTCCAATCCGGGTGGTCGGCGAACCCGGGCGCCGATACCGCCCACGCGCGAGCGGTGATGGGCGAGACCGGGAAGCCGTCGCGGGCGTAGCCGATCGCGGGCTCGAACAGCGCCTCGAACGGCAGCCGGCCAAAGCGGCGCGAGAGCTCGACCCAGGCCGAGACGGCGCCCGGGACGCTGACCGAGTCCCAGCCCCGCAGCGGCATCGCGTCCCGGCCGGCGAAGCGCGCCGGCGTCAGCGCCCGCGGGCTGCGCCCCGACGCGTTGAGGCCATGGAGCTCGGTGCCGTCCCAGAGGATCGCGAAGGCGTCCGAGCCGATGCCGTTCGAGGTCGGCTCGACGACCGTGAGCGCGATCGCGGTCGCCACGGCGGCGTCGATCGCGTTGCCCCCTTGCAGCAGCATGCGCAGTCCGGCCTGCGCCGCGAGCGGCTGCGACGTGGCGACGACGTTGCGCGCCATCACCGGCATGCGCTTCGAGGGGTACGGGAAGTCGTACTGCACGGAAGAACCTCCATGGCGTCCGAAGGACGCACGCGCCCTGCGGACGCGCTTCAGCGGAAGAAGGCGACGCCGACGAGCCCGCCGGCGACGATCAGGATCGCCGGGTGGACGCCGAGCTGGATGGAGAACACGAACGAGGCGACCGCGAGGGCCCACAGACCCGCGTTCGCGAGCCACTGGGGCGGGGTGCCGAGGGCGCTGGGCACGAACTGCCACACGACCAGGAAGAGGAGCGCGATCACGACCGGCCGGACCCCCTTGAGGAAGGCGGCGACCGCGGGCAGGTCGCGGTACTTGAGGTAGAGGCCCCCGAGCGCGATCATCGCCACGATCGTCGGCACCGACAACGCGAGCAACCCCACGAGCGCACCGACCGGGCCCGCGACCTGGTACCCGACGTACCCGGCGAGCTTGGTCGCGATCGGTCCGGGGAGGGCGTTGCCGAAGGCGAACGCGGTCAGGAACTCCTCCTTGGTCATCCACTCGCGCAGACCGACCACCTCGGCCTCGATGAGCGGGATCATCGACGGCCCGCCGCCGAAGCCGAAGACGCCGATGCGGAAGAAGGAGACCGTCAGGTCGATGAGTTCGCGCACGCGAGGGCTCCAGACCGGGGATCAGGCAGCGTCGCGCGGGTCGGTCCCGGCGCGTGCGCAGGCCCCCATGGGCGTCGAGGTCGAACGGCCGTCGCGCGACCCAGGGGCAGGGTACGTCCGCTGAGCGACCCCCGCCTCGACCGACCCCGAGCATGTCACGCAGCGCCGCCGGCGGATTCGCCGTCCGGCGCCGCTTCCGTACCGTCCGGCGCCTCGACCGGCGTCGTCGCCGCCCGCACGAAGCGGCGCAGGAAGGCGAAGCCGAGCCCGTACCCGACCATCACGAGCGCCAGGCCGGCGAGCAGGAACGGAGCCCGCTGCGCCGACAGCGTCGCGAGCGCGAGGAACCACGCCGGGACGGACAACAGGACCCCAGCAGTGATGGCGCCCGCGAGCGCCGCCCCCTTTCCGGGCGAACGGCTCGCCGCCCAGGCGAGGCCGCCACCGAGCGGCAAGTGCAGCGCCGCGAACCCGATCAGCACGCCGGCGACCCAGTCGTTCGGGCGCGGAGGCGACGGCATCGCCGCGAACATCGCTGCACCCACCGCCGCCGCCAGGACGACCTGAGCGAGGAACACGGCCGCGTACACGAAGCGAAGCGCCACCGCCGCCACCGCGGGCGTGGGGACGTCGGCAGCGAGGAACGGGGTCAGCGGCGAGCGCATGCAGCGCGGTCCGCGACCGATGGCGAACGGTGGGTCAGTGGTCGGCGTCGGCGTCGTCGGTGTTCGCGACGAGCCAGCCGCCGAGCCCGATCATGGCGGCCGAGAAGGCGAGCAGGCCGGCCAGGACGAGCGTCGCGTAGATGGAGATGGACACGAAGGTGCTC
This sequence comes from Trueperaceae bacterium, assembly GCA_024636105.1. The sequence goes on from JAGXHO010000186.1 coordinate 15,284, forward strand.
ACGGAGCCGAGTCTACCAGGGCGACCCGCGGCGGGCGCCAGCGCCGCAGCAGCACGACGAACCGCGCCATGAGCGCCGCTCCGGCCACGCCGAGTCCGAGCACGAGCCCCCACCACAGCCCCACCCCACCCAGGCCCGCGCCGAACGCGAGCGCGACGCCGCCGCCGATGCCGACCAACCAGTACGACACGAGCGTGATGAGCATGGGCGCGCGCGTGTCCTTCAGCCCGCGCAGCGCCCCGATGGCGCTCACCTGCAACCCGTCGAACAGCTGGAACGCCGCCGCGACCCCGAGGAAGGCGACCGCGTGGCCGACGACGACCGCGTTCGCCGGGTCGCCGGGGTCGAGGTAGAGGCCGACGATCGTCCGCGGCGCGAACAGGAAGAGCGCCGCGGACGCCACCATGGTGAGCAGCGCGAGCCCGATCCCGACCGCCCCGGCGGCCCGCGCACCGAGCGGATCGCCGCGTCCGACGGCGTGCCCGACGCGGGCCGACGTCGCGATCCCGAGGGCCAAGGGGACCATGAAGGTCAGCGAGGTCGTCTGGATGGCGATCTGGTGGCCCGCGAGCTCCGCGGACCCGATGCGCCCCATCAGCATCGCGGACACGGCGAACAGCCCCGTCTCGAAGCCGACCGTGACCGAGATCGGCCACCCGAGGCGCAGGATCTCCCGCGCCGTGGCGCCGTCCCAACGCCAGCGCCCGCCGAGCGCCGAGGGCAACCGGTACCGCCACCCCACGTACGCGAACGCCAGCAGCGCCATCGCCGCGTACACGAGGCTCGTGGCGACGCCGGTGCCCGCGAGCCCGAGCGCCGGGAACCCCCAGCGCCCGAACATGAACGCCTGGTTGGCGACGATGTTGAGCCCGATCCCGACGAACGCGACGAACATCAGCGGCCGTGTGTGCCCCTGGCCCTCCAGGTACGCGCGCAACGCCGTGAACAGTAGGAACGGCCCCATCGACCAGGCGACGTTCCGCAGGTAGCCCGAGGCCAGCTCGACCGCGATCGGGTCCTGCCCCAGGACCAGGAGCAGCGCCGGCATCGACCACAGCGCGGCCATCGACGGCGGCGTGAGGAGCAGCGCCCACAGCAACCCTTGCCGGAGCGCGCGCACCGCGTCCTCCGGCCGGCGCGCGCCCGTGGCCTGGGCGACCAAGGGTCCGATCGCGAACAGCATCGACGAGAGCACGATGGCGACGAAGAAGAACGAGACGCTCCCGAGCGCGATGCCGGCCAGGGCGTCCGGCCCCAACCGCCCGGCCATCAGCGTGTCGACGAACCCCATGGCGTGCTGCGCCAGCTGCGCCACGGCCAGCGGCAGCGCGACCGCCACCAGCACCGGGATCTCACGTCGAACGGCGGCCAGCACGCAGGCCACCCTACAGCAACGGGGTCGTCGGCTGGAGCGCGGCTCCAGCCGACGACCCCGCGAATCCTCACGTTCTCATCGGCCGGACGGTACGTTGGGGGCATGGCCAGAGTCGCCGTCGTCGTCCTCCTCGTGCTCGTCGCCGCGGTCGCGGTGTCGTGGCGCTTCGAACTGCTTCCGAACCCCTTCGCGCGCGACCCTGGGCCGCCGCCGGTGCCCGCGGTCCTCGTCGCGCTCGGTGAGGGCGACGACGCGGCGCTCGAGGCGGCGCTCGCCGCCGGTGCAGACCTCGCCGTCCTCGACGCCGAGGGGCGCCCGCCGCTCCACGTCGCCGCACTGGCCGGGCGCACGGAGGCGCTGGCGGCGCTGCTCGCTGC
>JAGXHO010000187.1 GCA_024636105.1 Trueperaceae bacterium
CAGCCCCATGAGCGTGAGCCGGTCGGTGGCCGCGAGCGGATCGCCGGAACCCGGGTCCGCCGCCCGGAACGCCAGCTCCAGCCCATCAAGGCGCTCGGTGGCGCTTCGCAGCAGGAACGTCGTGCCGCCGGCGCTCTCGAGTTCGAAGGCGTGGCCGTCCACGCTACCGACCAGCGTTCCGTCGCTTTCGGCCACGACCACCGGGCCCGCGGCCGACGCGTAGATGCCCGGCAGCGCACGCAACAGGTCGTCCGTCGCACGCGTGGGCGTGAGGACGACGCTCCGCGGCGGCTCCAAGGGCGCGTCCCCGAACACCAGGGCGGCAACGACGATGCTCTCGGCCACCTCGCGCCGGGGATCGAGCGGGGGCGAGACGTTGCTGGCCACCGCGACCGCCACCCCGGCCTCGGGAACGAGCACGACGTGCGATCCGCTGTTGCGCACGCTCCCGAGGTGCCAGACCAGCTGCAGGCCGGCGACCGTGTCGAGGTACCAGGCGAGCCCGTAGCTGAGCCCAGAACCGTCGACCGGCACCACCGGCGTCCACATCGTGTGCAGCGAATCGGCCGACACGACCGAGCGCCCCTCGAAGCGCCCGCCACCCTGCAGCATGCGGAGGTAGCGCGCAAGCTCCGCCGCGCTCGCCATCAGCGTGCCCGCGGGGCGCTCGCTCCGCACGAAGGCGACGTCGAGGGGTTCAGCGTCGCGCCACGGGACGTGGTACCCGCGGGCTAGACCGCGCCCCTGCGCGACCGCGACGTCGAACGTGGCGTTCGTCATCCGCAGCGGCGTGAGGACGTGCTCGTCCATGTACGCCTCGTACGGCGTCCCGGTCACGCGCTCGACGATGAGCCCGAGGACCACGAACGGGTCGTTGCTGTAGCCGAAGCGCGCACCCGGCGCCGACGCCAGCCGGACGCCGCCGAGCCGCCGCACGTACTCCTCCATCTCGTCCGGGTAGACGCGGTCGGTGAAGAGGATCCCCCATGGGTAGCCGGCGCTGTGCGACAGGAGTTGGCGGATCGTGATCTCGTCCTGGCGGCCCTCGGCCGTGCGGAACCACTGCAGGTACCGCGTCGGGCTCGCGTCGAGGTCGACCAAGCCGCGTTCGACCAGCTGCATCACAGCCAACGCGGTGAAGGCCTTGGTCGTCGAGCCCAGCACCACGGGCGTGGCGTCGGTCATCGGGCGCTCGGCCTCCCGGTCGGCGAAACCGTAGCCACGGGTGACGGTGATCGCGTCGTCGTACACGACGGCCAACGACAGCCCGGGCGTGTCCCACGCGCGCATTCGGTCGGCCACGAAGGCGTCGAGGTGGCGGTCGAGGACCTAGGGAACCCCTCGGCGACCGCCGCCTGCACCATGACGGCAAGGGCGACGACCAGCGCCGCCAGATGAACGCGCAACATTCGCCCATGGTCGGCCATCGCGCCGACCCGCGCCGTGGCCGGCGTGACGCTTCGTCGGCTCCCTGGCGTCGCTAGAGCGCCGCCTGGATGAACGCCGGCACGAACAGCGCGACGGTCGCGCCATCGGGCGCGAGGGGGAGGTCGCCGCGCGACTTGGCCGCTTCGACGCCATCGGCGCCTGCGTGAGCAGCGTCGCCAGGCGCCGGCAGACACCGAGCACGTCGGGCTGTGCAACACGAGTATTGCGCATGGGCTTGGGCCATCGGGCGCGCGGACGTCGCCGAAGGCGAGGCGTTCCCACGCCTGCCACGCGGAGGGAACGGCCTGCCTGCCATGCTGATCCGGACGAGAAAGGAACCATCTGATGGAGCGGCTAGACATCATCATCGTGGGCGGCGGCATCGCCGGGGCCGCCATGGCAACCGTGCTAGCAAGGTCTGGGCTCGCGGTCCTGGTGTTGGAGCGGACCAGAGCGTTCAAGGACGAGAACCGTGGCGAGCTGCTGTGGCCCTGGGGCGTGCGCGAGGCGCAGCGTATCGGCGTGCTGGACGACCTCCTTGGGGCCGGAGGACACGTCGTCTCGGGGATTCGGAGCTACTCGGACCAAAGTCCGGGCATGGAAGATGCGACCCGCTTGGACGGACTCGTCGAAGGCGTCCCGGGATCGGTGAACCTCGGCCACCCGACGGCTCGGCAGGCGCTCCTCGATGCCGCGGCAAGCGCCGGGGCAGCGGTCGTTCGCGGTGTTCGCAACGTGACCGTCAAGGGAGGACGAGACCCGAGCGTGGCGTGGCACGTGGACCGGTCCGTCCACAAGACGCGCGGTCGTTTGGTCATCGGTGCCGACGGACGCCAGTCGACCGTGCGCCGCGAAGCCGGCATCGAGCTCCACAAGGGTCCGGTCGAGTTGTACGCCGCCGGGATGCTGGTTCATGGGACCGGCATTCCCAGCGACGCCAACATCGGCGCTCGCGAGCGGGACACGAAGTTGCTGAGTTTCCCCCAGAAAGACGGCCACGCCAGGCTCTACCACTGCTTCCCCGTCGAAGCTCGGCACCGTTACGACGGCCGCGATCGTGCGGCGCGCTTTCTGGAAGCGTGCCACCTCGCGTCGCTTCCGTATCCGGAGCGGTGGAGCGACGCCGAGCCAGCGGGGCCTTGCTCGACCTTCCCGTGCAGCGACGCCTGGGTGGTGGATCCCGTCGCCGACGGAATCGCGTTGATCGGCGATGCAGGCGGGTTCAGCAATTACCTGATCGGCCAAGGGTTGTCGTTGGCCTTTCGGGACGTGGCGGTCCTATCGCAGCTGCTCGTGGCGAGCGAGGACTGGTCGCCCAACGCCTTGAGCGCGTACGGCCTGGAGCGAGGGCCGCGGCTGAAGAGGGCGCGGTACCTGGCGCACCTGGACGGGTGGATGGATGCATGGTTCCGCGATGACCCACGCCGCCGGGCAGCTGCCGCGAGGTTGGCTGCGGGGGACGACCTGCTGCAGCAGTTCCCGATCGGCCGCATTCTGACCGGGTACGAAGCCGAACCGTCGGTTCCGGTCGACGCCTTGTGGGCGAGGCTCGACGAGCTCGACGACCGGTTGGCGGCTGAGGTCGCCCGGGCCTGAGCTCCAAGCCCCAGCACCTCGATCAACTCGGCCGCCACATGGGACGGCACCGGTCTCCATGCAGCCGCCTGCTCTGGATTCCGTCGATGAAGGAGATGCCGATGCAGATTCCTGCGGGTCCGCGCGAGCTGACCACCGAATGGCTCACGCGAGCGCTGCGTGGTTCCGGCGCCCTCGAAGGGGCTCGCGTGGCCCGCTTCGAGTCCACCCTGCTCACCGGGGGACTAAATGGACAGGTCGCACGGCTGAACCTCTCGCTCGACGCGCCTTCTGCGGCCGCTCCGAGCTCGATCGTCGCCAAGTTCTCGGCGTCGGACCTCGATCGCCGCGCCCTCGGCAACGCGTACGGCATCTATCATCGCGAGGTCGCCTTCTACCGACGGCTCGCCCCCGAGCTCGACCTGAGGGTGCCACGCTGTTTCTACAGCGACCTCGACGAGCGCACGGGCGAGATGGTGTTGCTGCTCGAGGATCTGTCGGCCGGAAGGCGCGAGTCCCGCTTGCCTGGTTGCAGCCTGGCCGGGGCGGAGCTTGCCGTGCGGCACATCGCAGGGTTCCACGCGCGTTGGTGGGCGAGCCCACGCATCGAGGAGTTCTCGTGGGCGTGGCGAATGGGCCCTGATGAGACCGCGCTGCACCGGGACGGGCACGCGGCAGGATGGCGACCGTTCGTCGACAAGCTCGGGCCCAGCCTGCCGACCGAGATCCACCAGTTGGGTGAACGGTTCAGCGACCATGTGGGCGATTTCGTTCTATGGCACAACGGTCCTCCCGCAACGTTGGTTCACTATGATTTTCACGTTGACAATTTCTTCTTTTCGCAGGAGGATCCCTCCTACTTCGCATTGATCGATTGGCAGTGGGTCATGCGCGGTCGTGGAGTCCTCGACATCGCCATGTTCTTGGGCGGGAGCTTGTCGATCGCCGATCGCCGGGCGCACGAGATGAGGCTGCTGAGGGCGTACCACGCGAGGCTCGAACCGTGGGTCCGTGCGTACCCGTTCGAGGCGTGCCTTCGGGATTACCGGTACGCCATGCTCTTCGGGTTGATGAGGATGGTCATGGTCATTGGTGGCGGTGTCCTGAACCCGGAGGAGGAGCGCCTGCACGTCGACGTGCTGTGGCCTAGGTATTGCGCCGCGCTGATCGATCTCGAGGTCGCGGAGCTCGTACCCGCCTGAGGTCGGACGGGTCGCCCTCAGGGCAATAGGGCGCCATCGACCCGCGGTCGGACCCGCATGGGACGGCGCGGCCGGACCGGGCCCTTCCTTCGACCTACAGCGCCGCCTGGATGAACACCAGCACGAACAGCGCGACCGTCTCGACCACGCCGATCGCCATCAGGTAGTTGCCGAAGCCCTTGCCGGTCTCGCCGATCGCGTCCGCGGCGGCCGCGCCGACGCGCCCTTGCAGCCAGGCCGACGCGGCCATGGCGGCGCCACCGAACAGACCCACGGCGAGCATCGCCGGCCAACCGACGGCTGTGCCGGCTGCGACCGCCTCGTCGGCGGCCCGCACCACCGCGTTCATCAGGATCATCCCGTAGATCGTCTGCGACAGCGGCGCACCGACGAACGTCACCAGGATGAACGGGACCGGCTTGTCGAGCGCGTAGCAGCGCTTCCAGGCACCGACCGCGGCCAGGCCGGCGGTGCCGGTGCCGAGCGCGGAGCCGATCGCCGCGAGGCCGAGCACCGCCGCCGCACCGGCCTGGCCGAGCGAACGCATGAGTTCGGGGTCCATCAGGGGTCTCCTTCCGCACCGACGGGGGCGGTGTGGGCGAGCGGGCGGTACGGGTGGCCGGTCCAGGGCAACCCGAGGTGGCCCGCGAACTCGAGGGTGTTGAGGCGAACGCCGTGGACCAGGACGCCCATCGCGGCGAGCACCACGTTGAGCGCATGGCCGAAGAACAGCACCAGCGCGGCGAGCACGCCGCCGAGCGGGCCGCCGATGCCGATGCCGGCGGCGAGGTCGTTGAAGGCGCCGGCGACCGCGAACGTCGCGGCGCCCACGGCGAACAGGCGCACGTACGAGACGACGTCGACGAAGTTGTTGACCAACGTCAGCGGCAACAGCGCGTGCTGGAACCACTCCTTGCGCAGAAGCCGCCACGGGGTGCTGAACGCGACGATGGCCGCCACCCCGACCCCGAACGCCCACCCGGCCGCGACCGGGAACGGATCGTCGAGCACCAGCTGGCGCGCCAGGAAGTACATGGTCCACGTGGTGGCGATCCAACCGAGGTCGGCGAGCGCGCGCAGCGAGCCGGCGAAGCGCACCGCGTTCCAGGCATGCGCCAGGGTCAGCTGCACCGCCCCGATGGCGAACGAGAGCCCGATCAGGTTCCGCTCCTCGGTCAGCCAATCGAGCCGCAGCCGCGCCAGCGCCGATGGCAGCACCGCCATCCCGAACACGTTGCCGCTCGCGAGGCCCCAGGCGATCGTGGCGATCGACAGCAGCCGCAAGAGCGCCACCACGCGCGGGGTCGCCGGGCGCATGCGGCGCACGACCAGCTCGGTCAACAGCAGGAACACCAGGCCATACCCCGCGTCGCCGACGATCATCGCGAAGAAGAGGCTGAAGAAGAGCAGGAACGGGACGCTGACGTCGACGTGGCCGTACGCCGGCACCACGCCCAGGAACTCGAACAGCGCGCCGATGGGGCGCACCCACCGGGGGTTTCGCAGGAGCGTCGGCGCCTCGTCCGCGTCGTCGACCTCGCGCACCCACAGCCCCCAGCCCTCGGCGCCGGCGACCGCGCGCAGGCGCGCGACCTCGTCCACCGGCACGAAGCCGCGCAGCACGTCGACCGCGCCCACGTGCCCCATGCTCGCGCGCGCCTCCTCGACCTGCAGCGTCTCCTCGGCGTGCCGCAACCACCGCTCCACGGCGCCACGGGCGTCGGCCAACTGGGTCAAGCGGGCGCGCGTCGCTTGCAGCGCGCGATCGACCTCGTCGATCTCCTCGGCCAGGCGCGCCGGCGCCTCGGTCGGCAGCGCCACCTCGTCGAGCAAGTGCACGGCGTCGACCGTGGCCGCGCGACCGACCAACGCCAGGGCGCGCTCGTGCCGATCGCCCCCGAGCGCGACCCACACTCCGCCGGGC
>JAGXHO010000188.1 GCA_024636105.1 Trueperaceae bacterium
CCACCAGCGCGTTCGCTCGCCCGGCGTCGGGCCGATCCCGACGCCCACGGTAGAGTGCCCGGATGATCCCTCCGCTGCGCCCCCTGTTCGACGAGTTCGAGGCGCTCGAGCGGCAACTGGCCGATCCGGCCGTCCTCGGCGACCCGGTACGCAGCCGGCGCGTCGGCCGACGCTACGCCGAGTTGCGGCCGGCGATCGGGCTGGCGAACGAGCTCGAGCGGCAACGCACGCGCGCCACCGACGCGCGCGCCTCGCTCGAGGACCCCGAGCTCGGCGCGTTCGCCCGCGAGGAGCTCGACGACGCGCTCGCGCTCGAAACCGAGCTCGCCGATCGGCTCCGCCACGCCCTCCTGCCGCGCGATCCCGACGACGTACGCGACGCCATCCTCGAGGTGCGCGCCGCCGCCGGGGGCGACGAAGCCTCGCTGTTCGCTGCCGAGTTGCTCGACGCGTACCTGCGGTACGCCGCCGGGCTCGGGCTGCGCACAGATGTGCTCGACAGCCACCCGACCGAGGTCGGCGGTCTGTCGAAGGTCGCCGTCGAGGTCACCGGCGACGGCGCGTACGGCAAGCTCAAGTACGAGTCCGGGGTGCACCGCGTCCAGCGCGTCCCCACCACCGAAGCCCAGGGCCGCATCCACACGAGCACGGTCACCGTGGCGGTGCTGCCGGTCGTCGATGCGGTCGACTTCGTGCTCGACCCGGCCGACCTGCGGATCGACGTGTACCGCTCGTCGGGCCCCGGCGGTCAGTCCGTGAACACGACCGATTCGGCCGTGCGCGTCACGTACCGAGCGGGAACCGAGGACGAGTTGGTGGTGACCTGCCAGGACGGCAAGTCGCAGATCAAGAACAAGGAGAAGGCGCTCGAGGTGCTGCGCGCCCGTCTCTTGGCGCGCGAACGCGAGCGTGCCCAGACCGAGGCGCGCGAGGCGCGCCTCGTGCAGATCGGCACCGGCGAGCGGTCCGAGAAGATCCGCACCTACAACGTGCCGCAGTCGCGCGTGACCGACCACCGGATCGGCTTCACGACGCACGACCTCGCTGGCGTGCTCGGCGGCGGGTTCGGTGAACTCCACGCCGCCCTCGAGCGCGAGGACCAAGGGCGGCGCGCGGCGACCGCGACCGAGGACGCCGCCGCCGCCACGCTCATGGACGACGGGACGGGGGCGGTTCGTGGCGCGGCGTGAGTTCGTCGTCGCCGCGGCGATCCTCCTCGACCGGCAAGGGCGCGTCCTGCTCGTGGGCAACGATTGGCAGGGATACGGCAAGGTGCGCTGGACGCTCCCCGGAGGCGTCGTCGAGCGCGGCGAGTCGACGCTCGACGCGCTCTCGCGCGAGGTGCTCGAGGAGACCGGGCTGTCGATCACCAAGGTGGGCGAGCTCGCCTACGCAGTCCACGTCGAGGACCAGCGCCGCAACGATCGCGCGATCAGCTTCGCTTTCGTAGCCGAGTACGACGGTCTGCTCAACCCTCGCGACCCCGATGGCTTCATCGTCGAGGCGCGCTTCGTACCCGCCGACGAGGTGCGCGCGATCGTGCCCTTGCCGCCGCTGCGCGACCCGCTCGTCGACTTCCTCACCGATCGGGTGGCGGGGCGCTTCTACGCGTACGCCGGCTGGGACGGCCGGGGCCCGCGGCGCATCGGCTGACCCGCGGCCGGCGCACGGCGCCTCACGCGAGCGCTCCACCCGGCGCGCACCACGGGTGGCCAGGCGCAGTCGCGTCGAGCGCGGCGCGCAACCACGCCACGTCGTCGGGCGTCAGGAGCCCGCGCACGCGGCGCAGGTCGGCGTCGTCCTTCGGGCGCGGTCCAGGACGACCGCCCGTGGTCGCCTTGAAGAGCAGCACGGCGGCGGGCGCGAGGACCGGGACCTCGAGCCCCGCGACGCGCACGCGCCGGAAGGCACGATCGAGCGGCAGCTCGATCTCCAGCGCCCGCCGGTAGCGCCACACCTCGTCCGTCCACGGTTCGAGCACCACGTCCACCCAGAGCCCGTCGCGCCGAGCGTGCGCCTGGTGGGCTCCCTCCGGCGGGCTCTCCCCCAGTTCGCGACGCCGGTACGCCGCGACGCCGGCCGCGCCCGCGACCACCCACGCGACCTCGACGCCGCTCGCCTGGAGGCGATCGAGGACCTCCACCGCCGCCCGGCGATCGACGGCCACGTCCACGTCGTCGTGGTCGCGGGCCGGGGCGCCGGCGCAGGCATCGAGCGCCCAACCGCCGGCGAACGCCCAGCGGGGTGGCGCCCCCGCGAGCCAGCCGCGCACGCGGGCGAGTGGTCCGAAGCCACGATCGCGCACGTGCCACGCGAGCGACTCGCGCTCGAGCACCGCGACGGTCGTCGCCTTCGCGTCCTGGTACGCGCCGCGCTGCTCCGCTCCCGGAGCGAGCATCGCCGCGGCCTGCGCGGCGCGCTTCGCCCGCGCGTACCGGGCGCGCGCGCCCGGTCGTGCGCGCAGCAGGTCGCGAAGCGCCAGATGGCGGACCCAGTGGTCGCTCTCGAGGCCCACCACGTGCAGGTGCACCTCGTGGCCGCCGTGCGTGAAGTACTGCCGACCGGGTATCCCGTGCTCGCCGTGGTCCGCGAACCCGAGGGCGAGCAGCGCCCTCGTGCGCTCCGTCGGCAACGGCCAGGGATGCACGCGCGCCATCACGTCGAGCGTCGGCTTGGCGAGCAGACCCGGCACGGCGGTGCTCCCGACGTGCGCGAGGTCCAACAGCACGCCACCGTCGAAGGCGTCGACCAGGCCGCCGGAGATCCGTGCCGACCACTCGAGGTAGCGCTCGGCCCATGCCGCGTCCACCCGCTCCAGCACGACCGAAGCGTCAGCCACGCCGCCGCCGTGCACGGGGGTCGTCCGGGAACTCGTCCTCGGGCCGCACCGCACCGTCGCGGGCGCCGGCGACGAACGGTTCGATGTGCAACGTGGTCGTGAGCTCGGCGAGCTGCGCGTGCACCGCGTCCTCCAATTGGACCACCACGTCGTGCGCCGCCTGCACGCTCATGGCCGGGTCGACGAAGACGTCGACCTCCGCGTAGCGCGCGCGGCCGCTCCGCCGGGTGCGCAAGCGGTGGTAGCCGAGCACCCGTGGGTGGGCGTCGAGCACGTCGAGGATCACGCGTTCCTCACGCTCCGGAAGTCGCTCGTCGAGCAGCTTGGAGACGTTCGCCGTCAGCACCTTCACGCCTTCGCGCACGACGTTAGCGGCCACCGCGATGGCTAGGAGCGGGTCGAGCACGCTCCAACCGGTGGCGGCCACGAGCACGACGCCCCCCACCACCCCGACGGACGTCCACACGTCGGTGAGCACGTGGCGACCGTTCGCCGCGAGCGCCGCGGACTCGGTCCGCCCGCCGACCCGCAACAAATACGCGCCCAGCGCGGCGTTGAGCACGGTGGCGAACCCGGCGACCACGAGGCCGACGCCGACGTTCTCGAGGTCGCGCGGCGCACCCAGGCGCTGGAGCGCGGACACCAGGATGCCGCCCGCTGCGACGAGGATCAACACGGCCTCGAAGACGCTCGACAGGTACTCGGCTTTCTGGTGGCCGTACGGATGATCGAGGTCGGGCGCCAACGCCGCCCAGCGCAGCGCGGCGATCAAGGTGACCGCCGCGACCACGTTGACGAGCGACTCGGCCGCGTCGGAGAGGAGCGAGACCGACCCGGTCGCCCACCATGCCGCCGCCTTGAGGCCGAGCACCGCGATCGACACGGTCAGGCTGAGCCGAGCCGCTCGCGCACGCTGCCGGCCGCGCGACGGCACGGCGCGCGGGCCGTCAGCCGCGGTCGCCACCGCCCTCGGTCGCTTCGTCGTCGCCGTCGGCCTCGTCGTCGTCCACGTCCACGACGCCGAGCGCGGTCGGGTCGTCGGCGAGCGCCGCGAGCGCAGCATCGAGGTCGTCGCCTTCGTAGTCCGTGACGGTCTCGGCGATCAGGGCCAGGGCCGCCTCGCCATCGGCCTCGGGCACGAGCACGACCGTGGCGCCGGCGCTGCCGACGCCCAGGTGCGTCAGCGCGTCGCCCAGAAGGTCGAAGCCACGCACGACCGCGACGTAGCCCTCGTCCTCGAGAAGCGCGGCCACCATCTCGGCCAACGGTGCGGCGGGGGCGACGTCCACGATCGTCCAGGAGTCGCCGTTCAGGGTGACGGTCGTGCCCTTCATCGGGCGGTCCGATCGAGGGTCGGGGTCATGGCGTCCTCCCATGGGACGCGACCGCGCAGGAACGCGGCCGCCAGAGCACGGTAGTCGTCGACCACCGCGACGAGCTCGGCGATCGGCAACGCCTCGCGGGTCGTGTGCGCGACCTCTGGGTCGCCGGGGCCGAGGCCTAGGATCGGCGCGCCGATCGCAGCCAGGTACGGAGCGTCGGTAGCGAACCACCAAGTGCCGATGTCGATCGCTTCGCCCCCACGAGCCCCGGCGAGCACTTCGGCGGCCCACGCGACCGATGGATGCTCGGGGTCGAGCAGGTAGGCGCCGTTGACGCGCTGGAAGCGGCGCTCGATCGCCCCGTCCTCGCTGCGCGCGACCTCCTCGGGGAGCCGCACCACGGCCTCCGGGTCCAACGCAGCCAGGCGCGCGACCACGGCCTCGGGCGCGTCGCCCGGAACCTGACGGTAGTCGACGGTCAGGTCAGCGCGACCGGGCACCACGTTCGCGCCCCCTTCGGGGAAGGTGCGCAGCTGCGTGGGGGTCGCGGTCGAGCGGCCGAGGCGCGGGTGCTCCGGGAGCACCATGCGCTCGAGCGCCAGCACGAACCGCGCTGCGCGCGTGAGGGCGTTGGCGCCGAGCTCGGACTTGGCGGCGTGCGCGATGCGCCCCGGCAGCTCGACCGACATCTCGATGCGGCCACGGTGGCCGAGCTTCAAGCTGCGGTCGCTCGGTTCGCCCAGGACGATCAGATCGGCGCGGTTCCGCTCGCCGTACCACCGGGCGCCGAGCCCCCCCACCTCCTCCTGCACCATGCCTGCGACGACGAGCGTCCCGGCGAAGCCGGCGTCCGCCGCCTGCCGTCCCGCGACCGCCATCGCCGCCAGCGCCCCCTTCATGTCCACCGAGCCGCGACCCCACATGCGACCGTCCACCACCTCGGCACCGAGCGGGTCGACCGGCCACGCGGCCGGGTCGCCGGTCGGCACGGTATCGAGGTGGCCGTTGAACGCCAGCGTCGGCCCGTCGCCGCGGCGCAGCGTGCCGATCGCGTTACCGACGCCATCGACGACGACCTCGTCGTACCCGAGGTCGCGAAGCGCAGCGGCGAAAGCCGCGACGGCCGGGCGCTCGCGTCCCGAAGGGCTGGGCGCGCGCACCAGGGTACGGAGGAGGTCGACGGCAGCGTGGGCGTCCATGGGAACATCGTACCCGCGGGGCGCCGACGCCGCCGCGTATGCTCTTCGCGTGCCCTGGACCTGTCCGTCCTGCCAGCACCCCAACGAAGGCGCGCTCGTGTGCGACGCATGCGGGGTCGCCCGCCGCTGGCACGAGGACCCGCCGCTCGACCTCCCGCACCCGCCGGGACCCTTCGAGGTCCCAGCCTCCTGGTCGGCGCTCGCGTACGCCGCGCTCACCC
>JAGXHO010000189.1 GCA_024636105.1 Trueperaceae bacterium
AGCGACCGCTGGTCACCGTCCCCTTCGAGTTCATCGCCGATGCGATCGAGGCCGGCGACCCGGTCGCGCTCCTCGACACCGTCGGTGGGGTGCTGGGCGAGGCCGAGGTGGTGCGGGTGCGCGGTGCACCGCGGCCGCGGCGCAAGGACGCCGGCGCGCCGGGCGACGCCGCGTCGCCCGCGACGGATCGCACACCGCGGGCGGCGGGCGGCGTCGACGGCACGCTGCTCGTGCAGGTGCGGGCGCCGGCCGCCGTCGCGGCGCGGGTCGCCGGGGTCCGGCCTCGCGGGTTCGTGGCGTTCGAGGGCGGTGCGTGGACGGACGCGGCGAGCGCGGTGGCATTGGCCGAGGACGAGGTCGTCTGCCGCTGCGAGCGGGTGACCGCCGGGGAGCTGCGGGCGCTGATCCGCGCCGGCCACCGCGACGTCAACGACCTCAAGGCGCGCACGCGCGCCGAGATGGGCGCGTGCGGCGCCAAGACCTGCGCCCCGCTCATCGCGCGGCTCTTCCGCGAGGAGGGGGTGTCGGCGGCCGACGTCACCCCCGGCGTGCGCCGGCCCCCCTTCGTCGAGGTGCCGCTGGGCGTCTTCGCCGGCGTGGACGAACCGTGACCGGTCCGCACCCCGACGTCGTGGTGGTGGGCGCCGGCAGCGTCGGCGTGCCGATCGCTTGGGCGCTCGCGCGCAGCGGCGTGCGCGTGACGGTCGTCGACGCCGCCGCCAGCGCGGGGCAGGGGGCGAACAAGGCGGCGATCGGCGGCGTCCGCGCCACCCACGCCGACCCCGCCAAGATCCGCGTCGGCCGCGAGAGCCTGCGCACCTTCGCGACCTGGGAGGCGGAGCACGGCGACGACCTCGAGTGGGTCACCGGCGGCTACGCCTTCGTCGCCTACCGCGAGCAGGAGGAAACGACGTTCCGCGAGCTGCTCGAGGTGCAGCGCCGCCACGGCCTGGGCATCGACTGGCTGGATCGCGACGAACTGCAGGGGCGCCTCCCCGACCTCGAGCGCGACGGGCTGCGCGGCGGCACCTTCTCGCCCGGCGACGGCCACTGCTCGACGCTCCTGGCCAGCCACGCGCTCTACGACGCGGCGCGGCGCGCGGGCGCCACCTTCCGGTTCGGCGAACGGGCGACCGGCTTGACGGTCGCGGGCGGCCGGGTGCGGGGCTTGGTCACCGATCGGGGCACCTACGCCGCGGACGTGGTGGTCAACGCCGCCGGCGGTGCGGCGGCGGCGATCGCGGCGCTCGCAGGCGAACGGCTCGACCTGCGCGCGGATCTGCACGAGGCGGCCGTCACGGAGCCCGTCGCACCGTTCCTGAGCCCGATGGTGGTCGACCTCCGACCGGGTCCGGGGTCTTCGAACACGTACTTCTACCAATCGAAGCGAGGCCAGGTGATCTTCTGCCTCACGCCCGACCCGCCGATCTGGGGCGAGGATCGGCGCGCCACCAGCGCCTTCTTGCCGCAGGTCGCGAAAAGGTTGGTGGCGCTCATGCCGCGGCTGCGCCATCTGCGCGTCCGTCGGACCTGGCGCGGCGTCTACCCCATGACGCCCGACGGTTCGCCGTTGGTCGGGTGGTCCGACGGCACCCAGGGTCTGCTGCACGCGGCGGGCACGTGCGGGCAGGGGTTCATGCTCGGCCCCGGCATCGGATCGCTCGTCGCGCGGATGGTGCAGGGGACGACGACGGACGAGGACGCTCGGACGCTGGCCGCCTGGGCGCCGCAGCGCGCGTTCGCCAGGCAGGAAGCGCTGCGCTGAGGGTCGCGCCGGCGCGGGTCAGACCCGCCGCACGACCACCTTGGGGTAGAGGCGCGCGACGTCGGCGTGCCGGCACAGCTGGGTGCCCTCGGTGAGGACGGTGGCGGTGCCGGTGGCCACGCCCCAGCGCACCGCTTCCTCGAGCGCGGCGCCGCGCGTCAGCGCTACGACCAGGGCGGCCACCATGCTGTCGCCCGCCCCGACCGCGCTGCGCACCCGGACGGGCGGAGCATGCGCCAGCCAGTCGCCCTCGGCGCTGCTCGCGATGACGCCGCCGGCGCCGAGCGAGGTGACGACCACGCCGACGCCGTGCTCCTCGATGAGCCGCCGGGCGGCCGCGCGCACGTCGTCGTCGTCCTCGACGGGCGCCCCGGTCAGGTCCCCGAGCTCGCGGCGGTTGGGCTTGACCAGGTACGGGCCCGCCTTCACGCCCTCGGCCAGCGCGGCGCCGCTCGTGTCGAGCACCACCCGGCACCCGGTCGGCGCGGCTTGGACGAGTCGGGCGTAGAGGTCGTCGGGGACGGCGTCGGGGAGGCTGCCGCTCAGGACCAGGTACGCCGGGGTGGGGTCGAGCGCCGCGACCGCGTCGACGCAGGCGCGCAGTTCGGCCTCGTCGAGCACCGGTCCGGGCATGCCGAAGCGGAACTGGCGGCCGGTGCTGCGCTCGTACACGATCAGGTGCTCGCGCGTCTCGCCGGCGATCGGCAGCGGCCGGTGGTCGAGACCGAGCGCGTCGAGCAGCGCCTCGAGGCGCAGGCCGGCGGTGCCGCCGCGCGTCCACAGGGCGGTGGCCTCGAGGCCGAGCTCGCGCACGACGCGCGCGACGTTGATCCCGCCGCCTCCGGGTTCGGCGAGCGGAGCGTCGCAGCGCAGCTTGCGCTCGGCGACCACCTGGTCGACCGAGGTGCTGACGTCGACCGCCGGGTTGGGCGTCACCGTGACGATGGGCGCGGAGGTGCGGTGCACGTCAGGCGGACGGACGGTCGTCGTCCTCTTCGAGGGCTCGCAACTGCTCCAGGACCTCCGGATGGGTGCGGGTCCAGGGCTCGTCGGCATCGATCGCGAGCTTGCAGACGGGGCACACGAGCCCGAGGACCTCGGCGGGGCGCTCACCGCAGATCGCGCAGGGGCCCTCGTCGACGGGGAACGCGCGGGCGTCGATCATGGTGGCCTCCTCGCCCTTCAGCCTAAGCGGTGGGCGCGCGCCCGGCGGAGGATGCGCCACCGGCCGGGTCGATCCCGCGCACGAGTGCCTCGACGAAGTCGGTCGCGCGCGCGAGCACGTCGCTGCCCGACCACATAAGCGGCACCGGCGCGCTCGCCCGCGGTGGTGGTGCCGCGCGGTCCGATCGCGCCGGCAAGGTGGCGAACGTGGCCGAGGGCCGTGGGGGCGTCGACCATGCCGGATGCTACGGCGCGGGCTGCAGGGCCTCGAAGGCGTCGAATTCCTCTCGGGTGAGGCCGAAGCAGAGCTCGTCCTCGAAGGTGCCGCGGGTGTAGATGTGGCGCCGCAGCCGCCCCTCCTGGACGGCGCCGAGGCGCGCCATGTGGCGCACCATGGCGTCGTTGTGCTCGCTGCAGCGCACCTCGTACTTCTGGAAGCGCAGTTCGAAGAAGGCGTAGCGCAGCAGCAGCCGTTTGGCCTCGAGGCCGTAGCCGCGACCGCGGAAGGCGCGGTAGATGCGCGAACCGGTCTGGAAGGTGCCGTTCTTGCGGTCCATCGAGTGCAGGTTGATGCCGCCGATCAGGGTGCCATCGAGCGTCTCGATCGAGAACATCAGCCGCTCGTCGGACGAACCGAACTCGGCGTACTTGGACGCGAACTCGTCGCCGTCGTGGCGCGATTTGGGCAGCGGCGTGCCGGCGTTGAGGAAGTTCGTGGCCTCGGCGTCCTCGTGCTCTTCGACCAGCCACAGGTCGACGTCGTCGCGATGCATGGGGCGGAGGCGGATGCGCGGGCCTTGCCAGTATGGGGAGGGCGTTGTCATGGGGGCTCCGATCGCACGGGCGTACGGCACCCGGGCGCGCCGAGATTAGCGCGCGGCGGCCAGGGCCGGTACGGACGCTTGCCCCGGCGGGGTCACGAGCGTGGTTCGGGACGGGGTGCCGGCGGTGCGGCGGGGCATGCCCGAGCGTAGGTGGCCCGGGCGGGGGCGACCGCGCTCGCGACCACCGTGCGGATGGTCTTGACGAGCGCGGAGCGACGTGCAAACATTCAGACACAAAATCAATGAACGACGAGGAGGTGACCCGATGACCCGTGCCCCCCGAGCGACCGGCAAGGACGACGTCCGCAGGCTCAACCAGGACGCGGTGTTCCAGGTGGTGCACCGCATCGGGCCGGTCTCGCGCATCGATATCGCCACCCACTTGCGCCTGAGCCCCGCGACGGTCACGAACATCACCTCCGACCTGATCGGGCGCGGGCTGGTGTTCGAGGCGCGCAAGGGCGACGCCCAAGGCGTCGGACGCAAGCCGATCCTGCTCGAGGTCGACTACGACGCCGGCACCGTCATGGGCGTCAAGCTCAGCAACGTCGGACTCACGTGCGCCCTCACCAACCTGAACGCCGAGGTGGCGCGCGCTGCGACCTACCCGTTGCCGGACACCCGCCCCGAGACCGTCGTCGACGGGATCGCCGCCGCCTTCGCCGACCTCGCTCCGCACGCTGCCCGCCAAGTCGCGGCCGTGGGGGTCGACCTTCCGGGCCTCGTGGACGCCGACCGCCGCGGCGTGCGCCACTCGCCCCTCCTCGGGTGGGAACGGGTGCCACTGGCCGATCTGCTCGAGGCGCGCTTGGGCGTGCCGGTGGTGGTCGAGAACGACGTGAACGCGCTCGCGCTCGCCGAGGCCTGGTACGGCATCGGCCGCGCGCACGAGAGCTTCCTGGTGCTCACCCTCGGCCGCGGCGTCGGGCTCGGCCTGGTGCTCGGAGGCGAGGTCTACCGCGGTCCCTTCGGCGGCGCCGGCGAGATCGGCCACGTGCTGATCGACCCCCACGGACCCGCCACCCGCTACGCGGCCCCCGGCACCCTCGAGGCGTACCTCTCGGACGACGCGCTGGTGCGCGAGGCGCGGGCGCGGATTCCGGCCTTCGGCGCGAAGGACCCGGTGGAGCGGCTCGCCGCGCTCGCCGCCGAGGGCGACGCCGACGCGCTCGCCGTGTATGCCGATGCAGGCCGCATGCTCGGCCGCGCGCTCGCGATGCTCGTCAACCTACTAGCCCCCGGGCTCGTCGTCCTGAGCGGCGAGGGCCTGCGCGCCGCCCCCTTCCTCCTCCCCACCGCCGAGGCCGAGCTGCACCGTCTCGCCTTCGGCGACCTCGCGGACCGCGTCCGGCTCGTCGTCGAGCCTTGGGGCGACGACGCCTGGGCGCGTGGTGCGGCCGCGCTGGCCGCGAGCCGCTATCTGGTCGAGTCCGCCACGGCGCCGAGAGGAGACTGAGCCCGCCCGAGCCGTCCATCGTCCTGCGGTCGGCGACCCCGATCGCGTCCCGCTCGTCCTTGGAGGACCCGCATGAAGCTCGTCCGCACGCTCGCCGCGCTCGCCCTCGTCGCCGGCTTCGCCTTCGCGCAGACCGTCGACTACTTCTCGTTCACCACCGACCAGGCCCACGTCGACGAGCTCGAAACGCTCATCGAGGTCTTCGAGGCCCAGAACCCGGGCATCACCATCGAGTACACGACGGCCCCGTTCGGCGACTACTTCACCCGCCTGCAGACCGACTTCGCCGCCGGCAGCCCGCCCGACGTGTTCGAGCTCAACTTCGAGAACCTCGCGACCTTCGCTTCGCGCGGCGTCCTCGCGCCGCTCGACGAACCGCTCGGCGCCGAGGGCCGCGAGGTCTTCTACCCGGCCGCGCTCGACGCCTTTGCGTACGACGGCGTCCAGTACGCGCTCCCCATCACCTTCTCGACGGTGGTGCTGTTCTACAACCTGGACCTGTTCGACGCCGCCGGCGTCGCATACCCCACCGACGCTTGGACCTGGGACGACGTGATGGCGGCCGCCGAGGCGATCAGCGCCCCGGCCGAGCGCGTCTGGGGCATCTACCAGCCGGTGCAGTTCTGGGAGTTCTACAAGGTCGCGCAGGCCGCCGGCGGCGGTCTGCAGGTCGCGCCGACGGTCGCGATCGACACCCCTGAGAACCTGGCCGCGCTCGAGTACCTGGTCGGCAAGATCCAGGCCGGCGTGATGCCCACCGACGCGCAGTTGTCGGGCGTCGCCAACGAGGACCTGTTCGCCAACGGCCAGTTGGGGATGCTCGTCTCGGGCATCTGGATGTTCGACCGCTTCTCGCAGTCCGATTTCGCCTGGGACATCGTGGTCGAGCCGGGCGGCGCCCGCCAGGCCACGCACTTCTTCTCGAACGCCGCCGCCATCGCCGCCAGCAGCCCGGACCGAGAGGCCGCCTGGAAGTGGGTCGAGTTCCTCGCCGCCAGCCCAGAAGTCGCCGCTGCGCGCATCGAGAGCGCCTGGGAGCTGCCTGCGCTGTCGCTCGACAACGCCGCCACGCTCGCGCCCTACCTGGCGCGCCCACAGCCGGCCAACCGCGAAGCGGTCTTCGCCTCGCTGGCCTTCGCCGTGAACCCGCCGGTCGTGGATCGCCAGCCGGAGCTTCAGGACATCGTCAACCAAGAGCTCGAGGCCGCCCGCTTGGGCAGCAAGACGCCGGCCCAGGCCCTCGCCGACGCCCAGCGCCGCGTCGAGGCGCTGCTGGCCGACTGAGCCCAGTGGGTTCATGGGGCGCCGCCGCGCGCGGCGCCCCCCTTATCTTGCGATCGCAACTTCCCCCTACCGCTCCCGCCACCGGAACCGCGAGGCCAACCGTGATCGACCACCGCCCGTTCGGTATCGACGACCCCTACAAGCCGCTCCCCGTCGAGCGCTTCCCGCGCGACCCGATCGCCGGCGACGCCGTGCGCGTTGGCTTCGCCGCGCCCGAGGCCGCCTCGGCGCACGTCGAGCTCCGCGGTCCCGACGGGTCGACCGTCCACCCCGCGCAGGCGCTCGGCGGAGGGCTCTGGACCGCCGAGTTGCCCGCGCTCCCCGCCGGCGCCTGGAGCTACGCGATCCACGCCCGCGACGCCGCCGGCACGGCCACCGTCGTGGTCTTCGACCTGCCGGTCGCTCGGGTGCGCAGCGTCGACCGAATCGAGCGTGCCGAGGTCCACCCCGGCGGTCTGCGACTCCACTTGGCCGGCGCCGACGGCGCCAGCGCCACCCTGGACCTTGGCTCGAGCACGGAGGGGGCGCTGCGCGCCGCCTTGCGGGTCGGTGCCGCGCCCGGCGCTCCGTCGGGCGATCGCCCGGTGCGGGTCGCCGCCGACGCCGACGGCTGGACGCTCGACGGCGACGGGTTCGAGGCGCGCGTGGAGCGTGCCACCCTGGCGCTGACGGTCGCCCGGCCCGGCCGGCCGGCCGCGACCGTCCGCACGAACGCCGCCCCCGTGTGGATCGAGCGTCCCGACGCTGCGGTCGTCGGCTTCCGCACCCGCTTCGAGACGGAGCCGGGCGAGCCGCTGCACGGCCTCGGCGAGCGCTTCGATGCGCCCGGGCTCAACGGCCGCACCTGGGACACGCGCGTCTACGAGGAGTACAAGGAGCAGGGGCGGCGCGCCTACCTGCCGGTGCCGTTCTTCGTGAGCGCACGCGGTTGGGGAGCCTGGCTCGAGACCGACGCGCCGTGTCAGGTCGACGCTCGCGGCACCGGCATCGCGTTCGAAGTCGAGGCGACCCCGCGGCCGGACGCCGAGTTGGTGCGCCAGCTGATCGTGGCCGACGAGCCCTATGGCGCCACCGCCGCGTTCGTGCGCCTGACGGGCCCGATCGCGCTGCCGCCACGCTGGGCCTTCGGCCCGTGGATGAGCGCGAACCCCTGGAACGACCAGACGAAGACGCTGCGCGAGGTGCGCCGCACCCTCGACGAGGGGGTGCCGGCCACGGTGCTCGTGATCGAGGCCTGGAGCGACGAGAGCACCTTCTACCTGTGGAACGACGCCGCCTACGAGCCGGTGGCCGGCGCGGCGCGGCTGCGCGCGGCCGACCTCCGCTTCGGCGGCCGCTGGCCCGATCCCAAGGCGATGATCGACGCCTGCCACGACGAGGGGATCCGCGTCGTGTTGTGGCAGATCCCGGTCCTCAAGAAGCTCGACGCCCCGCACCCGCAGCACGACGCCGACGTCGCGCACGCGCTCGAGCACGGCTACGTGATCGCGAACGGCGACGGCACCCCGTACCGCAACCAGGGGTGGTGGTTCAGCGACGCGCACGTGTTCGACGCCACCCATCCCGAGGCGCGCGCCTGGTGGTTCGACAAGCGCCGCTACCTGTTCGAGGACCTGGGCATCGACGGCATGAAGACCGACGGGGGCGAGCACCTGTGGGGGCGCGACCTGCGCGCCCACGACGGCTCGCGCGGCACCGAGCTCGTCAACCGCTACGCACAGGCCTACGTCGACGCCTACCACGGCTTCGTGCGCGAGGCGACCGGCGGCGACGGCCTCACCTTCTCGCGCGCCGGCTACACCGGCGCCCACCGCTCGCCCGCGCACTGGGCGGGTGACGAGAACAGCAGCTGGAGCGCCTTCCGCGCCAGCATCCAGGCGGGCGTCAGCGCCGGCTTGGCGGGGGTGTCGATCTGGGGCTGGGACATCGGCGGCTTCAGCGGCGAGATCCCCACCGTCGAGCTCTACGTGCGCTCGGCCCAGATGGCGGCCTTCTGTCCGGTGATGCAGTACCACTCGGAACTCCACCCGGCGACCGAGAACCGCGACCGCACCCCGTGGAACGTCGCCGAACGCCACGGCGACCCGCGCGCGCTGACGATCTACCGCGGCTACGCCCGATTGCGGATGGCGATGCTCGACTTGATCGAGGCCGACGCCGCCGCGCTGGCCGCCGAGGGCCGCCCGTTGATGCGTTCGCCGGCGCTGACCTGGCCCGAGCGCCACGACGCGCTGGTCGCGGACCCGACGACCTACCTGTTCGGGCGCGACCTCCTCGTGGCGCCCGTCTTGGAGAAGGGCGCCCTGGCGCGCGCGGTGCGGCTGCCGCCCGGCGCCTGGGTCGACCTGTGGAGCGGCGCGCGGTTCGAGGGCGACCGCACGGTGCTGGTGCCGGCGCCGCTGGAGCGCATCCCGGTGTTCGTGGCCGCGGACTCGCCGCGCCTCGAGGCCTGGCGCGCGGCCGCCCGGAGCTTCGAGGTGGCGTGATGTTCGAACGCGGCGCCCGCCGCTGGCTGACGCTGGCGCTCTTCCTCGGGCCCAGCCTGATCGGGCTCGCGCTGTTCCTGGTGGGGCCGATCGTGGCCTCGTTGGCGCTCGCCTTCACCTCGTGGGACCTGCTCACCCCGCCGAACTGGGTGGGCGGGCGCAACTTCGTCCGCCTCGCGGACGACCCGGAGTTCTGGACCGCGCTGCGCCACACGCTGCAGTTCCTCGCCGGCTACATCCCGCTGGTCATGACCGCCGGCCTGCTGGTGGCGGTGGCGCTCAACGGGCGCATCGTCGGCCGCGCCTTCTTCCGCGTGGTCTACTTCCTGCCGGTGGTCGCCTCGTGGGTGGCGGTCGCGCTCGTGTGGAAGTGGTTGCTGAACCCCGCCTTCGGGCTGGTCAACTTCCTGCTCGCCCAGGTGGGGATCGCCGGGCCGGCCTGGCTGTTCGACCCCAGCTGGGCCATGTTCTCGGTGGTGCTCACCAGCGTCTGGAAGGACACCGGGTTCGTGATGGTGGTGCTGCTCGCGGGGCTGCAGGGCATCCCGCGCGAGTACTACGAGGCCTCGTCGATCGACGGCGCCGGCCCCACCCAGCAGCTGCGCTACGTGACGGTGCCGCTGCTGATGCCGGCGCTGTTCTTCGCGCTCTCCATCAGCCTGATCAACTCGTTCCAGGTGTTCGACCAGGTGTACGTGATGACCGGCGGCGGCCCGGCCGGCGCGACCACCGTGCTCGTCGAGCGGATCGTGCGTCAGGCGTTCTCCTTCAGCCGCATGGGCTACGCCGCGGCGATGTCGTGGGTGCTGTTCGTGCTGATCTTCATCGTGACGATCGCGTTCTCCAGGGTGCAGAAGAGGTTCGCGTGAGAGCGCTCGGGCGGCGCCCCGGCGCTCGCTCCGGACCGCGCTGGGTGGGGACCCTAGCGCGCGTCGGCGTGGTGCTCGGCGCGCTCGTGATGCTGGTGCCGTTCGCCTGGATGCTGGCCACGAGCCTCAAGCCGGGGCAGGCGCTGCTCGCGTTGCCCCCGCAGCTGATCCCGCAGGAGCCGACCCTCGAGCCGTACCGGCGGGTGATGAACGCCTTCCCGATGGCGCGCGTGTTCGGCAACTCCTTGCTGGTCGCCGTGGCGACGACCGCGGGGCAGCTGGTGCTGGCGTCGATGAGCGGCTACGCCTTCGCGCGCTTCCGCTTCCCCGGTCGGGATGCGCTGTTCGCGGTCTACCTCGCGACCCTGATGGTGCCGTTCGCCGTGACCATCACGCCGCTCTTCATCATCGTGCGGCAGCTCGACTGGATCGACACCTACTGGGCGCTGGTCGTGCCGCCGATGTTCTCGGCCTTCGGCACCTTCCTGATGCGGCAGTTCTTCCAGAGCGTGCCGCGGGAGCTGGAGGAGGCCGCCACCCTCGATGGCGCCAGCACGCTCGGCACCTTCGTGCGGGTGATCCTGCCGATCTCGGGGCCGGCCTTCGCCACCCTCGGCGTGTTCGCCTTCATGGCCTCTTGGAACGCCTTCCTGTGGCCGCTCCTGGTCGTGCGCGACCGCGACTTCATGACGTTGCCGCTGGCGCTCGCCACGCTGCAAGGGCTCTACCCAGGCCAGACCGAATGGAACCTGGTGATGGCCGGCACCGTGATCAGCGTCGTCCCCATGATCGTCGTCTTCCTCCTCGCCCAGCGCTGGGTGATCGAGGGCGTGACCACCTCCGGCCTGAAGGGCTGACCAGGAGATTCCCATGACCCACCCTCCCGTCGCCCACGACGCCGACGTCCGCGTCCTCCTCGACCACCAACACCCGGGCGGCGCCTACGTGGCGAGCCCGGACTTCTCGCAGTACCCCTACGGCTGGGTGCGCGATGGCGCCTTCGTCGCGCACGCGCTCGACGCGGTGGGCGAGCGCGCCAGCGCCGCGCGCTTCCACGCCTGGATGGCCGAGGCGATCTTGGGGTTGGAACACGGCGTGCGCGCGCAGCTCGCTGCCCACGCCGCCGGACGTCCGGTCGACCATGCCCGGATGCTGCCCGCGCGGTTCCGGCTCGACGGCGGCGTCGAAGCCGGCGACTGGCCGGACTTCCAGGTCGACGGCTACGGCCAGTGGCTGTGGTCGCTCGGCGCGCACGTGGCTGGTTCGCTGCCGGCCGGTCGGCTGCGCCACGCGGCGGCCTTGGTGGCGGCCTACCTGACCGCTCTCTGGGACGAGCCCTGCTACGACGCCTGGGAGGAGGGGCGCACGCAGCAGCACGCGAGCACGATGGCGTCGGCGGCGGCCGGGTTGCGGGCGGCCGTGCGCTTGCTCGGCGCGGAGCACGGCGCAGCGGCCGCGACCGCGTGGGCGGGCGTTCGGGCCCGGTGCGTCGTCGACGGCGCCTTCGTCAAGGGATACGGTCGCCGCGACGTCGACGCCTCGCTGGTATGGCTCGCCACCCCATTCGACCTCGTGGGCGACGACGACCCGGACTTCCGGCGCACGCTGGCGCGAATCGAGGCCGAGCTGCTCGTCGACGGCGGGCTCCTGCGCTACCGCGCCGACACCTTCTACGGCGGTGGTGCCTGGACGCTGCTCACCGCGGGCCTCGCGTGGCACCATGCGCGCGCTGGTCGCGTCGAGCGGGCGCGAGCGCTGCTCGCGTGGGTCGACGCGCAGCGCCGGCCCGGCGGCGGGTTGCCGGAGCAGGTTCCCGTCGCCACTACCGACCCGTGGTTCTTGGAGTGGTGGACGCGCCGGTGAGGGCCTTCCGCGGCGCCGTTGTTGTGGTCGCACGCGATGGTGGTGCTGGCGCGGGGTGCGCTCCCTCCCAGTTCGGCCCCTACGAGCCACCCATGAGCTCGAGCACGCCGTCGATCATGATGGCGCGCTGCTCGGCCGCGGGGATCTGCGGCCGGCGATCCCTCGGCTGGAACCCGTACCAACCGAACTGCGAGTGGTTGCCGCCCTCCACCCGGATCCACCGCGTCTGGGGAGGCAGGAGCGAGGCGTTGCGCTCGACCTCGGCGGGCGACGCGATACCGTCGCGGGTCCCGATGACCTTGGTGACGGGCACGTCGAGATCGCTGAGGTCGACGTCGCGCGGGTGGGTCGTGCCGATCAGGACGAGTCCGCCGAGATCGCGGACGCGCGCCGCCGTCTCCGCCGCCACTACGGCGCCTCGGGAGTGCCCGCCGAGCACCACGGACCGTGGATCGCCGAGGGACGCCAGGGTCCGGTCGATCCGCGTCCTCAGCTCCGCCGAGTCGGCCCCACCGAACGCCCCCCGCCATGGCAGCTCGATCAGAACGACGCGGTGGCCCGCCTGCGCGACCGCGCGGGCGAGCGGCGCGTACGCGCGGGGATCGACGAGCGCCCCGGGGAAGAACACGAGGGTCGGGCTGCGCGCGACGCCGGCGGGCTCGAACCGCCACGCCCCCACTTCGTGGGCGACCGCGACGTCGCCATCCGTCAGGGCGGCCGCGTTCGCCTCGGGGCTCGAGCGGTAGGCCACGAGCGACCACGCCACGAAGACCACGGTCGCGCTCACGCCCAGGGTGATCCACACCGTGCGCACCACCGACCCGATCGTTCGTCTCCCCGCCATCGAGCCTCCCCGTCCGCATCGCTGATCTATCCTCATCCATGCCCACCGAACCGGAGCGCGTCCGCTGGGGCGTCCTGTCCACCGCCAACATCGGCCGCAAGGTCGTCGTTCCCTCGATCGTAGCGTCGTCGAACGGCGTCCTCGCCGCGGTGGCGTCGCGCGCGGCAGCGCGCGCCGAGGCCTACGCGGCCGAGTTCGGCGGCGTGCGCGCGCACGCCGCCTACGAGGCGCTGCTCGCCGACCCGGACGTCGACGCCCTCTACGTCCCCCTGCCCAACGCGCTGCACGAGGCGTGGACGGTGCGCGCCCTCGAGGCGGGCAAGCACGTGCTGTGCGAGAAGCCGCTCGCGCCCACGGCCGCCGCGTGCCGGCGTATGGGCGACGCCGCGGCCGCGAGCGGGCGGGTGCTGATGGAGGCGTTCATGTACCGCTTCCACCCGCGCACAAGAGCGGTGGCGCGGTTGGTGGCCGAGGGCGCGATCGGCCGGCCGCGGCACCTCGACGCCGCGTTCACCTTCGCGGTGCGCCGCGCCGACGACGTGCGGCTGTCCGCCGAGCTCGCGGGCGGCGCGCTCCTGGACGTGGGCTGCTACACCGTCGACGCAGCGCGGCTGCTGCTCGGGGAGGAGCCCGTGGAGGCGGTCGCCTTCGCGACCTACGGCGACTCGGGGGTGGACGTCGAGCTCGCCGGGGTGCTGCGCTTCCCGTCGGGCGCCGTGGCCAGCGTGGCGTGCGCGCTCACGCTGCCGCGGCGCGAGCACGTGGCCGTGTTCGGCGAAGCGGGGCGCGTCGAGGTCGACCGGGCCTTCGTCGCGAGCCACGAGGCGCTCGGGTACGACGTGGCGGACGCGGCGGGCACCGTCGCAAAGCACGCGGTGGACGGCGTCGATCAGTACCGGTTGATGGTCGAGGCCTTCGCCGACCGGGTGCTCGGACGCGCGGTCGACGCGCCTCCTTCGGACGCGGCCGAGGCGGCCCGGACCGTGGCGGCGGTCGAGGCGCTGGCGGCGTCGGCGCGGCGGGGTGGGGCGCCGGTGGCGGTCTGAGCGCGGCCGGTCACGCGCTGGGAGCGCTCGTTCCGGCCTGATCGGGCGAGGCGGTGATCGCTGCGTGCTCCGCCTGGACGGTAGCGCCGGCCAGCGCCAGGTCGATCGCGTGCGCGAGCGATGTCGTGCGGCCGAACGCGACCGCGGTCGCGACGTCGTCCGCGCTCAGCACAGGGCGCAGCCGCGCCCATGCCTCAGCCGCGCCGTTGCCCGTGTACGAGCGCGTCGCCGGGCTCTGCAGTACGGCCTGGGTCAGCCGCGCCGCCCAAGCGCGGTCGCCGATCGCCGCCGCGAGCTCGGC
>JAGXHO010000190.1 GCA_024636105.1 Trueperaceae bacterium
CGGGCATGCCCGGGCTCGGCTGGTCGGAGACCAAGATGTCGCCGACGTGGCCGATGGACGGCTTCCCGGTCGGCGATTACGGCGACCTGGCGACGTGGCTCGACGGCGCCGAAGCGTGGCGCACCGCAGAGCCCGGCGTCGAGTGGCGGTACTCGAACGAGGGCTACTTGCTGTTGGGGCTGCTGATCGAGCGGCTCGATGGCGTCGAGTACGCCGAGGCGATCCGCCGGCGGCTGCTCGCGCCGCTCGGCATGGACCGCAGCACTTTCGACCCCGACGAGGTCGAGGGAGACGACGACCGCGCGGCGCCGACGATGCTCGACGATGCCGGCGCCTTCGTGGCCGGTTCGAACTTGATCGGGGCGATGCCGGCCGCGGGTGGACTGGTGTCGACCGCGGCCGACATGACGGCGTTCGCGCGGTTGCTGATCGCGCGCGGCGTCGCGCCGTCGGGCGAGCGGCTGCTCCCGACCGCGCTGGCCGAGTCGATGGCGGCCCCCGACGTCGCCCTCGACGGCCCCACCCCGTTCGACGGGCTGTCGCTATGGGCCGACCCAAGGCGCGTGAACGGCGCAGGTCTTCAGCGCCACATCGACGTGCTGGGCCACGACGTCTGGGCCCACGGGGGCGGCGTCATGGGCGGCACCGCCTACGTGGCGGTCGCGCCCGACCAGGGCAGCGGCGTGGTCCTCCTCGCCAACGCGCATGGGTACCCGCTGGCGCAGCTCGCCTTGGTCGCGCTGGCTACGCTGTGGGGCGCGGCGCCGGACGACCTGCCGTTCGTGCGCCGGCAGCGCCTGCTCGAACGACTTTCTGGGCGTTACGCCGCCTACGCTGGCACCATCCAGGCCGACGTCGCGTCCCGCGGGTGGGGTTTGGAACTGCGCTTCGACTTCCGACCCCGCGGCCGCGCGGTGCCGCTGTTGCTGCTGTCCGACGATCCCGAGACTGGCACGACGCGCTTCATGGCCCTGGGCGGCGGTCGCCCGGGCCTCGCCCAGGTCGTGCGGCGCGAAGACGAACTCGAACTCAGGTACGAGCGCTACGCCCTGCGTCGGCGCGGAGAGGTCCTACGATGAGCGACCCCAAACGACCGTTGAACGTCCAAGACGTCATGCGCTTCGCTATGGCCGACGATGCCCAGCTCGCCCCCGACGGGCGCCGCGTGGCGTGGGTGCGCACCGCGGTCGTAGCGGCGGAGAACCGGTACCGATCGGTCGTCGTGCTCACCGACGTCGTGACCGGTGCGTCGCGCGACCTGTGGGACGGCTCCAACCCGCGCTGGTCGCCCGATGGCCAGCACCTTGCCTTCCTGGCGGCGAACCCGGACGCGGCGCCGCTGTCGGGTCCGGCCGCGGCCGAGGGGCCGCTCGACAAGTTGCCGCAGGTCTGGCTCGGCGCTCCCGAGGGCGGTACCGCGCCGCGCCGCCTCACCGACCTGCGCGGCGGCGCGTCGGCGCCGGCGTGGTCGCCCGACGGGGCGCGGCTCGCCTTCACCACCTTGGTGCACCCCGAGCGCGGCCTCGAGACCGGGGCGCCGGTCGCTTCGGAGGACCCGTACGACCGCTTCAATCGCGACGTGCTCGTGGTGACGCGGACGCGCTGGAAGTCCGACGCGCTCGGCCTTCTCGGCGACTACGTGCGCCAAGTGGCGACCGTCGCCGTCGCGGGCGGTCCGGTCCAGCTGCTCACCGACGGCGCGCACGACCTCGCCAGCCCTACCTGGGCGCCCGACGACCAGACGCTGGCGGTGTCCGGCAACCTGCGCCCGCGCGGCGACCAGGAGCGCGCCAGTGCGATCTACCTGCTCGACGCCGAGCGTGGCGGCGCGCCCAAGGAACTGTTCTGGCTCGCCGAGATGCGCGGCGCCGACCTCGCCTGGTCGCCCACGGGCGACCGCATCGCGGTCTGCGGCCACGACGACGCCCCCAAGGGGCACTACGGCTTCCAGAAGCTGTGGATCGTCGACGTCGCCAGCGGTGGCGGGACCTGCGTATCGGCGGACCACGACGTCAGCCTTGGCGACTACTCGCGCAACCAGGACATGCGGCGCTACGGCGGACCCGACGGCCCGCGGTGGCTCCCGGACGGGCGCTCGTTGCTCGTGCTGACCAACGAGCGCGGCACCGTGAACGTCGCGCGCTTCGACCTCGACGACGGCGCGTTGACGCCGGTCACGATCGGCGACCACAGCGTCTGTTCCTTCACCTTGGACGCCGCCGGCGAGCGCATCGCCTTCGTCATCGGGGATCACGTCACCCCGGGCGACGTCTGGACCCAGGTCCTGAGCGAGGGGGCTCCGAAGCGCCTCAGCGACGTCAACGAGGCGCTTCGTGCGGAAGTGGAGCTCGTTTGGCCCGAGCGCTTCGTGGCGCAGGGTAGCGGCGTGCCGGTGGAGGGTTGGGTGCTCATGCCGCCGCGCCGGCGGCCGGGCGAGAAGGTCCCGGTCATCCTCTATACCGGGGGCGGCCCGGGCGGCATGCGCGCGAGCGTCTTCACCCACGAGTGGCAGCTCTACGCGGCGCGCGGGTACGCGGTCATCAACTGCAACGCGCGCGGCAATTACGGCTACGGAGAAGCCTTTTCCGACGCGCTTCGCGGCGGCTGGGGCAGCATCGATTACGAGGACAACATCGCCTTCTTGCGCGACGTGGTCGCCGCCAAGCCGGAGATCGACGGCACGCGCCTGGCGGTGGCCGGGGGCAGCTACGGCGGATTCATGGCGAGCTGGATCGCCGCTCGGCACCCCGAGTTCAATGCGGTCGTCGTCGACCGCACGCTATTCAACCGCTACGCCTTCGGCGGCACCAGCGACATCGGGATGCTGCTCGACCACATCGAGTTCGGCAACAAGAACCCGTGGGAAGCGCCCGACGAGTACTTGAAGTGGTCGCCCATCAGCTACGTCGGCGGCATCTCGTCGCCCACCCTGGTGGTGCACTCGGCCGCCGACTACCGCTGCCCGATCGACCAGGGCGAACAGCTCTACGCTGCGCTCAAGGTCCTTGGCGTGCCGACCGAGCTCGTGCGCTTCCCGGACGAGACCCACGAGCTGTCGCGCAGCGGTAAGCCCTGGCACCGCGTCTTCCGGCTCGAGCGGTACCTCGAGTGGTTCGACCGGCATCTGTGATCGAGCCCGCCCTGACCGCGCGCGCTCTGTTGCGCACGGTCACCGTCGACGACCCGCGGCTGTCGCCCGACGGGTCGGTCGTCGCGTGGACCCGGGCGCGCATCGTGCCCGAGCTCGACGAGGTGCGCACCGAACTGGTCCTCACGGCCGCCGTCGACGGGGGCGCCGGACCGGAGCAGGTGCTGCCCTCGGGTCCCGGCCCGCGGCTGGTGCGCTGGTCGCCCGATGGTCGTTGGCTTGCCTGCGTCGCTGCGGTCGACGGGGAGGGCGATGTCCTGGTGTTCGGCCCGTTCGAGGGCGGCGTCCTGCGGCCCGCGGCCGAGCCCCGCCGGGTCACGCGGGGGATCGGCCCGATCGCCGACCTCGAGTGGTCGCCGGACGGCGACGCCCTCGCGCTCGTCTTGCCGCGCCACGACGGTCTGCCCAAGCCCACTGGCGACGCCGCTGGCGTGCTGCGGGTCACCCGACTGCGCTGGAAGCGCGACGGGGGCGGCTTGGTCGGCGACCGATTCGATCACTTGGGCGTCGTGCGCTTCGATCCGACGGCGGCCCCGGTAGACGACGTGCGTTGGTTGGTGCAGGGTCGCGTCGACGTCGGCGGGCCGCGCTGGTCGCCCGACGGGCGCACGCTCGCGTTCGTCGCCAACCTCGACGACGCGGATTGGGAGGTGCGCCGTCGGAGCGCGATCTACCTCGTCGACGCGCGCCTTCGCGACGCGGCGCCGCGTCGCTTGGCCGCCTTCGCCGACCTCCGAGCGCAGGCGCTCTCGTGGTCGCCCGACGGGCGTCGGTTGGCGGTCACCGGGCACGTTTCCGACGGCGTCGGCCACTACGGCGCGCAGCGCCTTTGGACGGTCGCCGCCGTCTCCGGCGCTCGGCGCGCGATCACGGCCGACACCGACGGGACCTTCGGCAACGCCGCCTACACGGACACGGGCGGCGGGGGAGGCCAAGGCCCGGTGTGGGCCCCCGACGGTGCGGGTGTCTTCGCGGTGCTGACGGCCGCGCGCCGGGTCCGGTTGGTGCACGTGGCGCTTTCGGGCGCCATCACCCCGCTCACGCCTGAGGATCGGGTCGTGGCGGGCTTCACCGCGTCGGCCGATCGTCGGCGCTTCGTGCTCGCAAGCCAGCCGCGCGATCGGACGACCGACCTCGAACGTCTCGACCTGGTGGACGGTGCGCCTGCGGCGCAGCTCGTCCGCTTGACCGATCATGGGGGCGACCTGCTTGCCGGCACCCCCGCCGCTCGCCCGAGGCACTTGCGGGTCGACGATGGCCGAGGTCCCGCGCTCGACGCCTGGGTGCTGCTGCCCGAGGAGCGCTTCGGCCCGAAGGTGCCCGTGGTGCTGTACACCGGCGGCGGTCCTGGCGGCATGCGGAGCGACAACTTTCACTTCGAGTGGCAGTTGTTCGCGGCCCAGGGCTACGCGGTGGTCTGGGCGAACGCGCGGGGCTGTCAAGGGTACGGCGATCCGTTCTGCACGGCCATCCTCGGCTCTTGGGGCGGGGACGACCATGAGGACCAGATGCGCGCGCTCGATGCGGCGCTCGCCCAAGTGCCGCGCCTCGACGGCGAGCGGCAGGCGATCGCCGGCGGCAGTTACGGCGGTCACGCCGTCGTCTGCGCCATCTCGCGAACCGACCGGTTCCGGGCGGCGGTCGCCGATCGGGTGGTCGTCGACAAGCTCGCCGCCTTCGGGATGAGCGACATCGGTCCGCAGCGGGCCTTCGAATTCGGCGGCGCGCTCCCGTGGGAGGATCCGGGCGCGTACCTCGCCCAATCGCCCATCGACGATCTCGGACGCGTGCGCACGCCGACGCTGGTGGTGCATTCCGCCCAGGACCATCGGTGCACCGTCGGGCAAGGTGAAGCCCTGTACGCCGGGCTCCGTACGCTCGGGGTGGAAGCACGGTTGGTGCGCTTCCCGAACGAGTCCCACGGGCTGTCGCGCGGCGGGCGTCCCTGGCACCGGGTGCGGCGCCTGCAGGAGTACCTTGACTGGTTCGAACGGCACTTGGCGCCGGGGCCGGGTCGCGCGTGACGTGGCGTTGACCGCTGCGTGCCTGGGTGCTAGCTTGGTCCATCGTTCCGCAACTGTTGACAGTTGACCGGCGGTCCCGACCGCACGACGTGAGGAGTCGAGCATGCGCATCACCGAACTGACCGCCAGGGTCCTCCGGATCCCACGCTCCAGCCGGCTGACGACCAGCTATGGCAGCGAGGACAACGCAACCACCATCCTGATCGAGATCCACACCGACGAGGGCGTGCGCGGCATCGGGCAGGCGTCGGTCGACGCGCCCTTCTACGGCGAGACCGCCGAGGGGATGCTCACGAACATCCGCACGCACCTCGCTCCGGCCCTCAAGGGCATCGATCCGATGGCGACCACGGCCTGCCGCGCAGCGATGCACCGAGCGCTCCCGCACCACGAGTTCTCCCACTCCGGCGTCGACATGGCGCTCCTCGACCTAAAGGGCAAGGCGCTCGGCGTGCCCATGTACGACCTGCTCGGTGGCAAGGTGCGCGACGGACTGACGCTCATGGGGTTCGTTCACCACGCCGCCCCCGAGGTCATGGCGGAGACGGCCGTGCGCGCCGTCGAGGAGAAGGGCTACAAGGTCCTGAAGATGAAGATCGGCCTCGATCCGGTCGAGGACGTCGCCCGGTACCGTGCGGTGGCGGAGGCCCTCGCGGGGCGCGCCATCCTGCAGGTCGACGGCAACACCGGCTACGAACTGTGGCAAGCGCTCTGGGCGCTGGGTGAGATGGAAGCGATCGGTGGCCTCGGCTGCATCGAGCAACCCGTGCCGAGCACCCGCGACATGGCGATCTTGGCGCGGCGCCTCAAGACGCCGCTCATGGCCGACGAGGCCATCTACGCGCCGGCGCAGGCCATCGACGTGATCCGCGAGGAAGCTGCCAGCATCGCCCTCATGAAGATGAACAAGCACGGCGGTCCGAGCGCCGTGCGCGAGATCGGCGCGATCTTCGGGGCGGCCAACCTGACCCTGTCGATCGCCATCTATTACGATTTGATCGCGGTTGCCGCCGCCCATCTTGCCGCCGCCATCCCGTGCGCCACGTGGCCGTCGCCCGCCACGGACCTCGCCGACACCTTCGTAGACGCCTCGTTCGCGCCCCAAGGGCTCAGCCTCGCCGCGCCGACCGGTCCCGGTCTCGGCGTCGAGCTCGATTGGGACAAGATCGAGCGTTTCACCGTGCCGGCGTGATGCGCGCGCGACGCGTTATCGCCCTCGGCCGGGTGAGCCGACCGTCGCGCAGCGCGTCCAGCACGTTGACAACCTCTGCGACGGGTGGTATAACTGTGCATAATGATGCGCGACTACCCCTTCTAGTTTCACGACTGTTGACAATCGACTGTTTGCACACGAGAGGCGCGCTGCGGCGGCGCCGCGCGGTCGTCTTCACCGGAGAGAACCCATGAACGCGAGCGCTTCCGAAACCGACCTGATCCAACTCGAGATCCAGTGGCAGCGGCTGATCAGCATCATGGACGAGGTCGACAACGCCGTCATCAAGACCTCGTTCAGCACGATCGTCGGCGAGAGCCACGACTTCGCCTGCATCCTCCTCAACGCCGATGGCGGCAGCATCTGCCAGTCGAGCTTCAGCCCCCCCGACTTCTGCGTGATCCTGCCGCGCACCACGCGCGCTCTACTCGAGAAGTTCCCGGTCGAGACGCTGCGCGAGGGCGACGTCCTCGTGACCAACGACCCTTGGCTCGCCGCGGGCCACCTGCCCGACTACGCGATCGTCACCCCTGTGTTCCATCAAGGCCGCGTCGTCGCCTTCATGGGCACCATCGCCCACCTGTCGGACGTGGGCGGCCACGGCGGCGACATCCTCGCGACCGACGTCTTCACCGAGGGCGTGCGCATCCCGCCCGCCAAGCTGTACGAGGCCGGGTCCGAGAACAAGCTCCTCTTCGATCTGATCGGCCAGAACTGCCGCGTTCCGAACCTGGTCCTCGGCGATCTGCGTGCGATCGTGGGCACGCACCAGGTCGGCGCGCGCCGCTTGAAGGAGTTCCTGGCCGACTACGAACTGGCCGACATCACCGACCTGTCGCGCGAGATCCACGATCGCAGCGAGAAGGTCATGCGCGAGCGCATCACCGCCATTCCCGACGGCGTCTACGAGTTCGGCCTCGACATCGACGGCTACATCGACATCGTCCACCTGCACGCCACGGTGACGATCCGCGGGAGCGACGCCTACGTCGACTACGCCGGCACCAGCCCGCAGACCGGTAAGGCGGCGATCAACTGCGTCTACAACGTCACGTTCTCGAGCAGCATGT
The DNA here is from genome assembly GCA_024636105.1 of Trueperaceae bacterium. Next base: position 7,456 of record JAGXHO010000190.1, read on the forward strand.
ACCCGTTCAAGTGCGCGCTCGTGCCGGGCATCCCCAACAACGAGGGGCTCTTCCGCCCGGTGCACGTGACCGCCCCCGAGGGCAGCATCCTCAACACCACCTTCCCGCACCCAGTGCAGGCGCGCGCGAAGACGACCAACAACATCAACCAGGTGCTGTTCGGCGCGCTCTGGCCGGCGTTCGGCGAGCATGCCCAGGCCGGCGCGGGGAGCATTTGGCCCTTCTCGGTCTCGGGTTTCGGGCCCGACGGGGGCCGCTTCAGCGTCCACGTCCTGCCGCACGGTGGGCGCGGCTCGATGCGCGGGATGGACGGCCTGGTGCCCATCGCCTTCCCGCACAACTCGAGCGTCACGCCGGTCGAGATTTGGGAAGCGCAGTGCCCCGTGATGATCCTGAACAAGGAGCTCCTGCCCGACAGCGCGGGCGCCGGGCGACACCGCGGGGGCCCCGGGCAGGTCATGACCTTCCGCAACGCCGGCACGTACGCCGTCAACGCGCGCGTCCGGCCGGACAAGGTCTTCTGCGCGCCGCGTGGCATCGATGGCGGCCACGACGGCAAGACCGGTTCGGTTCGTTACAACGGCGAGGTCATCACCGAGTTCCCGATCCTCAAGTTCCAGCCGGGCGACGTGATCGAGCTGCGCATGCCGGGCGGCGCCGGCTTCGGCGACCCGAGGCAGCGCGACCCCGAGGCGATCGAACGCGACATCGCCGCCGGCATCGTCACGCCCGAGGGCGCGGCACGCGACTACGGGTACGCGCCACAGGATCGCTCGTGAAGATCGTCGGCGTCACCACGACGGCCGTCGCCCTGCCGCGCAGCCATACGCTGACCACGCAGTACGGCAGCGGCGACCTCGCCACGACCGTCCTCGTGCAGCTCCACACCGACACCGGCCACGTAGGCATCGGACAGACCGCGTTCGCCCCGCGCTCGTACGGCGAGACCGCCGTTGGGATGGTGGCCAACATCCAGGAGCACCTCGCCCCGGCCGTGGTTGGGCGCGAGGTCGACAGCGTCGAGGGTCTGCACCGCGACCTCATGGCGGCCCTGCCGCACCACTGGTCGTCGCACGCGGGCGTCGAGATCGCACTGTGGGACCTCAAGGGCAAGCAGTTGGGGGTCCCCGTCTACCAGCTGCTGGGCGGCAAGGTCCGCGATGGCCTCACGCTCATGGGGTTCGTCCATCACGACACCCCGGCGAAGATGGCCGAGGAGGCCGTGCGCGAGGCCGATCACGGGTTCAAGGTCCTGAAGATGAAGGTCGGGATGGACCCGGTCGAGGACGTGCAGCGCTTTCGGGCCGTCTCCGAGGCGCTCGCCGGCCGCGCGGTAATCCAGATCGACGGCAACACCGGGTGGAGCCTCTGGCAGGCGACCTACGCGCTGCGAGAGATGGAGGCGATCGGGGGCCTCGGCGCGATCGAGCAGCCCGTCGGCAGCCGCCGCGAGATGGCGATCCTCGCGCGCACCTTCCAGGCGCCCATCATGGCGGACGAGGCGATCTACGCCGCGCACGACGCCATCGACGTGGTCCGCGAGGAGGCCGCTTCGCTCGCCCTCATGAAGATCACCAAACACGGTGGTGTCATTCAGGTCCGCGACATCGCCAC
>JAGXHO010000191.1 GCA_024636105.1 Trueperaceae bacterium
ACCCAACCCCGCCGCGCCTCGCGGGCGGCCACCACCGCTGCGGCGACGTCGGCGACGGAAGCGCTGGCGAATCGGCCGACGGGCGCGTCGAGGTCGGAGGGGTTCTCCACCGACCGAACGTCCTCGCTGTCGATCCAGCGCCCTCCGATCAAGCTTCGGAACTCGCCATCCGATCCGTCCACGCCGCACCTCCGAGGTCGGCAGCCCTCGGGCGGACGACCGTTCGCCGGCATCATGTCATGATGGAGCAACACAAATCGGCACGACGGTCGTTCTGGCGTGCGACCGCCCACGAGGAGCCGTCATGGACGTACCGATCACCGTCCGCCCCGAGGCGACGACGCCGATCTACCTGCAGATCAAGTACCAGCTCGCTCACCTGATCACCAGCGGCCGACTGCTGGAGGGCGAGCGCCTGCCGACCGTTCGGACGGTGGCGGAACGGCTCGACGTCAATCCAGGCACGGTCGCCCAGGCTTACCGCGAGCTGCAGCAGCAGGGGCTTCTCGAGGCCGCGCCGGGGCGGGGCACGTTCGTTGCGCCCACCGCGCCCGTCGAGACCGATGCCGGTGAGCGCCGGAGGCTCCTCGAGGACGCCGTGCGCGCCGCGCTGTACCGAGCCCGAGGGCTCGGCTTCGCCGACGACGAGGTCCGGCAGCACCTCGATCTCGCTCTCGCCTCCGACGACGCGCGCCCGGTGCTGTTCGCGGCGCCGACGCTCGACATCGCCCGGAAGTACGCCACCTCCCTCGAACGACGCATCGGACCGGCGCTCGCCGTGCACCCGGTGACGTTCCACGCGATCGAGGCGCAGCAGCCGCACGTCGCCGCGCTGCTGAGCACCGCGTACTACGTCGTCACCTTCACCGGCCTCGCCCGCTCCGTCGGCGAAGCGCTCGAACGCCTCGGTCGTCCCCACCGCGTGATCGGATGCGCCACCGAGGTGCAGCCGCACACGTATGCGGCGCTGCGCGCGCTCGATCCGGCCGCACGCTTGTGCCTCGCGACGCAGGAGCCGTACCTGCCGCCGACGCTGAACTTGCTCACGGAACACACGGGTCGCCCCGCCGAGGACGTCGAGGTCGTGCTCGACGACGATCGGGAGCGCGCGGCGGCCGCCTTCGCGCGGGCCGACCGGGTCGTGTACACCTTCGGGGCGCGCGACCTGGTGACCGCCCTCGGCGTCCCCGCGGAACGACGCCTGGAGGTTACGTTCGACCTCACGGCCGACGCCGTGGCCCGCGTCGCCAGGGTCGCGTTCGGATCCGAGGAGCGGGGCGACCAGCTTGACCCGCGCCGCGACGGCTCGTAGAGTCTGTCTTGTACGGATAAGGCGGTACATTCCCGAGGCACCCGCTTCGGAACGCCACCGAACCGCTCGCGCGGCCACGGCCGCCCACGGAGGTCCGCTTGCCCCCGTCCGCGACCGTCCTGTTGGCCCATGCCGTGGGCGACGACCACCGCACCCGCTTGCGCGACGAGTTCGCCACCGTGCGCTTCGTCCGACTCGAGGACGGCGGCGGCGTGCCGACCGAGGGGCGCTCGGCGACGGGGCTTCTGCGCGTGGCGCTCAGCAAGCCGCAGCTGTCGCGTGCCCTCGCGGAGGCGACCGACGTTCGCTGGGTCCACACGAGCACCGCCGGGTTCGACTGGGCGCTCGTGCCCGAGATCGCAGCGCGCGGGATCGTCCTCACCCGATCGGCCGCGTCGTACGCGATCCCGATCGGCGAGTTCGTGCTGGCGCTGGTCGCGGCGCACGCCAAGCGCCTCGCGACGCTCGCCGAGGCGCAACACGCCCACCGCTGGGCGAGCGTCGAACCGCTCGAGCTCGCGGACCTGACCGTCGGGGTGGTGGGGGCCGGCGGCATCGGTCGCGAGGTCGCGTGGCGTTGCCGGGCGCTCGGGATGCGCGTGGTGGCCACGCAGCGGACGCCTCGCGCTCAGCCGGAGTTCGACGAGGTGTGGCCGGCCAGCGAGCTTCGGACCCTGCTCGCCGCGTCCGACGTCGTCGTCGTGGCGTGCCCGCTGACGCCGGAGACGCGCGGCCTCATCGACGGCCCCGCGCTCGCCGCGATGCGCCCGGACGCCTACCTGATCAACGTCGCCCGCGGGCCGATCCTCGACACCGGAGCCCTCCTCGAAGCGCTGCGCGCCGGCCGCTTGGCCGGGGTCGCGCTCGACGCCTTCGACGAGGAGCCGCTGGCCTCCGACCACCCGCTCTGGGACGCACCGGGCGTGACGGTGACGCCCCACACCTCCTTCAAGTCGGCGCGCAACCTCGACCGCGTGCTCGCGGAGTTCGAAGCGAACCTCCGCCGGTTCCTCGCCGGCGAGCCTCTCCATCACGCCCTCCGCGACCCCAACCTCGGCTACTGACCCCCGACCGGGCGCCCCGCTGCGCCCCAAGAGAGGAACGACCGTGACCACGCCCCTGACCGGCTCCCCCCTCCCGCACGATCCCCTTCACGAGCGCCCCAACCGCGGCTTCCACCCGGTCCTGACCGAACCGCAACCGCATGTATTCGTCGATGGCTGCATGCAGATCTGGCCGGATGCCGATCTCGCGAACGCGCACCTGCACGGCTGCGACGTGTACGCCGTCACGGCGTTGCGCCCGCACCACGGCGTCGCCGACGCGCTCAACGACCTCATGGGCTGGCACAAGGTCGTCCGCGAGCACCCGAACCTCACCCTCGCGCTGACGGTGGCGGGTGTGCTGGAGGCGAAGCGGGACGGGCGCGCCACGCTGCTGCTCGCCGCCCAGGACGGCGAGTTCCTCGGCGACGACCCGAGCCGTGTCGAGGCCTTCCAGCGCCTCGGCCTGCGGATGCTGATCCCGGCCTACAACCGCGACAACCTGTTGTGCGGCGGCGTGCTCGAGCACACGAACGCCGGTCTTTCGGGCCTCGGCCGCGAAGTGGTCGCCGAGTGCGATCGCATGGGCGTCGTCCTCGACGCTTCGCACGTCAGCAAGCGCGCGAGCCTCGAGATGATCGAAGCGTCCGCGAACCCGGTCGTGTTCAGCCACGCGAACCCCAAGGCGCTGGTCGACAACGCCCGCAACGTCGACGACGAGCAGATCAAGGCGATGGCGGCCGGTGGTGGCGTGATCGGCGTCGTGAACTGGCGGCCGCTGCTGTTCAAGGCCGGGATGACGGCGCGACCGACCGTCCAGGACTTCCTCGACCACATCGACTACCTCGCCGACCTGCTGGGAACGACCGCGAACATCGGCATCGGCACCGATTTCAGCCTCGGCTCGTACCCGCGCCACACCCACGACCAACACGGACCGCACTACAAGACCGTGATGACCGAGATGAACAAGTACGTCACCCCCTACTGGCGCGCCCCCGAGCGCTTCGCCGAAGGCTTCACCTGGTACCCGGAGATCGTCGACGTCGCGCGGCTCCTCCACGAGCGCGGGTACGCGGAGGAGGACGTGGCCGGGATCGTCGGCGCGAACTTCTTGCGGGTGTTCGAGCAAGTCTGGGGCGCCTGAGCGTCCCCGGCCGCACGGCGCCGTGGGATGATGGGCGCGTGGACGACACGCGGATCGGGTACGGCGAGGACGCCCACCGGTTGGCCGCAGGACGACCGCTCGTGCTCGGCGGGGTGCGGATCCCGGAGGCGGAGCGAGGCGCGCTGGCGCACTCGGATGGCGACGCCCTACTGCACGCGATCGCCGATGCGCTCTTGGCGGCTTGGGCGCTCGGCGACATCGGCCACCACTTCCCGGACACCGACCCGGCGCACGCCGGCGTCGACTCCCGCGCCATCGTCGCGCGGATCCGGGAGGTCGTCGCTAGCCACGCGCCGAACGCCCGGCTCACGCAGGTCTCGGCCGTCGTCACGCTCGACCGCCCCAAACTCGGGCCCCATCGCGCGGCGTTGGTGGCGGCGGTCGCGGCGCTGCTCGACCTCGCACCCGACCGCGTCGGCCTGACCTTCAAGACCAGCGAAGGGCTCGCGCCGGACCACGTCCAGGCGCGAGCCGTCGCTCTCTGGCGGTGAGGGCCCCGTTCGGGCGGCGCGGTCGCGCCCCGCCGCCCGAACCGCCTCAGCCCAGACGTTCCAGATCGATCTCGGCCGCGATGAACCCGAAGGCGTGCTTGAACCCGGTGTCGACGATGCGCCGGAGCAACGCCTTCGCCTCGTCGGTGCGCCCCGAGTAGAGGTACCAGTTCGCCACGCCGTAGCCGCGCGTTGCCAGCGCCAGTGGGCCGACCCCGCTAGCCTCGAGGACCGCCTCCGGGGCGACCTCGCCGCGGTACATCCGCACGCGCACGTCGTACGAGCCCTCGACGACGTGGAGCGCCTTCGGGATCGTGGCCAGCAGCTCGGCCGCCTCGGCGGCGCGGCCGGCGCGTTGGAGGCTCATGTAGAGCCAGTCCCAGGTGGCGACGCGCATGTCGTCGTCGACGCAGAACGGCAGCGTGGCGCGGTAGGCGTCCACCGCACGATCGAACTCGCCGCGCAGGTAGTAGCCGAGCGCCAGGTGGTAGCCGATGCACGACTTGAGCGTGCCCTTGTAGGTGTCGTGGTAGCGCTCGAGCGTCTCCGGCGTGATCGGCATCGGTGCCGGGAGCAGCCGGTCGACGTGCCCGAGGATCAGGTTCGCGAGGTCGAGCTCGACCTCCTTCTGGTAGAACTCGAGCTCGTCGGGCATGGCCGCGGCAAGCTCTGCGGCACGCTCGAGGTCGGCCATCGCCTCGTCGAGGCGGCGCACGGTGATGTAGCGGTGGCCCCGGTGGCGGAGCAGGTAGACGTCGTCCGGATGGTGCCGGAGCCCCTCGGTCATGACGTCGATCGCCTCGTCGGGCTTCCCGAGGTAGTTCTTCAGGCGTCCGAGGAGGACGTAGCGGTTGGCGGCAGGCACCATGGCGGTCCTTTCCGATCGCGACGCCACCGCACCATCGGTGCCGTGGCGTCGGCGAGCGATCGTGGCGGCGCCCCCGCCGAGTTCTCGCGGCCGGGGCGCCAGGAACGAGGGTCGGCGAGCTTCAGTGCGGGAGCGTGATCCCCTGCTCCTCCGCGCGCTTCGCGAAGGTCTTGCCGCCTTTGCCCCAGACGTCCATCCCGAGTTCGTACAGGATGACCTGAGTGCCTTCGGACTGGGCGCCGTTGGCGACCATCACTTCGGTGATGCCCTTGATGATGGCGTCGCGCTGCTCCTGGGAACGGCGACCGAGTTCGACGCGGACGATGGCCATGGACGTGCCTCCTGGATGTGGGGTCGGCGAGGATGCGCCGCCGCTCGTACGGGTACGTTGGTACAAGCTCGACGGTAGCGCCAGCGGCGCACCTCGGTCAAGTCCGTTGCTCATCAACAATCAACCCACGCAGCGGGCGCTTGACGACGCTTCGCGCGCGGCATAGCATCCCCCTTGTACTGGTACGTTGGTACAGCAGCGTCGTGCGCGGCGCCCCGCAGAACTCCGGAGCACGTACCTTCTCGCGCGTCCCCGCCGGCTCCGGCCGCAACCGACGCACCCACGGAGGCCCACCGATGCCCGACCGCACCCGCACCGCGCCATGGACCACGCTCCTGGCGGCCCTGACGCTCGCCGTGGCGTCGATCGCGCCAGCCGCGCTCGCCCAGGAGACGCCGCAATACGGCGGGGTCATCCGGGTCCCGCTCGCGACCCAACCGGGCAACTTCAACCCGCTGCTCCCGAGCGAGCTCGCGTCGACCATCGTCTACTGGACGATGTTCAGCCCGCTCACGGTCGTCAGCCCGCACACCAACCAGCTCGAACCGCTCCTCGCCGAGCGCTGGGAAGCGAACGCCGACGTCACCTCGTGGACCTTCCACCTGCGCCAGGACGTCCTTTGGCACGACGGCGAGCCCGTCACCGCCGACGACGTCAAGTTCACCTTCGACCGGATCATGGACCCGGCCGAGGGCTCGCAGGCGATCACCGGCTTCGCGCGCGTCACCGACGTGGTCGTCGTCGACGAGTACACCGTCCGCATCGACATGTCGGCGCCCGACGTCTTCTTCCCGGACCGCCTGGCGCTCGGCGGCTACGAGATCATCCCCGAGCACGTGCTCAGCGGCTACGCGCTGCTCGCCGACGCGGTCGACTTCAACACCCTCACGCCGATCGGCAACGGCCCGTTCAAGATGCAGCAGGCCGTCCCCGGCCAGTACTTCGAACTGGTCGCGAACGAGGACTACTTCAAGGGTCGCCCGTACCTCGACGGCATCACCTTCCGGGTCGTCCCCGACGCCAACACGCGCGTGACCGAGCTCCTCGCCGGCCAGCTCGACTGGGTCGACGTGCTGCCCAGCCAGCTCCCGGCGGTCAACGCGAACCCGAACGTCCAGGTCAACACCTTCGACAGCCTCGGCTACCAGATCTTCGCCTGGAACCTCCTCGACGAGCGCTTCCAGGACCTGCGCGTGCGCGAAGCGATGATGTACGCCATCGACCGACGCGCCGCCGCCGCCGCGGTGTCGCCCGGCCTCGGCTACGTCGACGACGTCTTCATCCCGCTCGGCATCACCTGGAT
>JAGXHO010000192.1 GCA_024636105.1 Trueperaceae bacterium
CGCCAGACGGGGAACTGGGCGTTCGGCCGCAGCTCGATCGTCGCCGGGCCCATGTGGCACTCGTGCACGACGACGTCCGTCAGGTTCCGAGCCGTCAGCTGCCGGATCGCGGTGGCCCCGGTCACGTGCGGCACCACCTTGTAGTTGAGGTTCGTCGCGAACGGAACGAGGTCGAGCAGCGAAGCGATCTCGGCCTGCGCGGGCTTGTAGGGCATCGTGCCCGTCACCACGTCGATGCCGTTGCGCGCCGCGACGCCCACCAGGAGGTCGCCCCGTGCCTCGAGGGAGGGTTCGCCGAGCTTCTTCGGCTGCCCGTAGAGCTCGCGCCCGGTCGCCAAGCCGCCGTCCGTGGTGAGCATGAGGAAGGGCGAGTAGGCGCCGCGCAGGTCGCCGCCATCCGGTCCCGCGCCGGGGAGTCGGGCGTCGAGCTGGACCGCGAACTCGCGGTGCGGCCCGAAGCGATCGGGATCGTGCATCGCGTAGAAGTGGACCAGCACGAGGTCGCTGACGGCCTCGAGCGGCGGCGGCAGCAAGGCGGCAACGGCCGCGGGGTCGCTCCGGTACCAGATCGAGAGGATCTCGGTGTTCCGGAAACGAATCGGGAACTCGGGCACCAACGGCGCACCGAACGGCGTGGAGAACGCGTCGATCATCGGCTGGACCACCCTCCATCGACCACCACGGTCGCGCCGTGGACGAAATCCGAGGCAGACGACGCCAGGTAGACGATCGCGCCCGCCAGCTCGTCCGGCGTACCCCAGCGGCCGGCTGGGACCCGCGCGAGCAGCTCCCGACTCCGCTCCGCGTCGTGCTTGAGTCCATCGAGCAGGTCGGTGTCGACGTAACCGGGCGCGATCGCGTTGACGTTGACGCCGAGCGGCGCCCATTCGTTCGCCAACGCCCGCGTCAGGCCGATCAGGGCGTGGCGCGAGGCGGCGTACCCCGCGACGGTGTACCCCCCTTGGAACGAGAGCACCGACCCGATGTTGATGATCTTGCCGCGGCCGCGCTCGATCATCGAACGTCCGAACCGTTGGCAGAGCAGGAACACCGACTTCGTGGAGAGGTCGACGACCTCGTCCCAATCGTCGGTCGTCCACTCGAGGGCAGGCTTCCGGACGAAGGTACCGGCGTTGTTCACGAGGATGTCGACCGGGCCGACCCGTTCGGCGCAAGCGGCGACGACCCTATCGATGCCGGCCTCGCCGACCAACTCGCCCACCACGACCTCGGCTTCGCCGCCCGCCGACTCGATGGCGGCGCGCGTCGCGTCGAGGTTCGGCCGTCGACCGACGAGGCAGACGCGCGCCCCGGCCCCCGCCAACGCGATCGCCATCGCAGCCCCCAGGCCGCGGCTGGCGCCGGTGACCACCGCCGTGCGCCCCTTCAGGCCGAAGAGGCCCTCGAGGTAGGCGGCGGTCATGGGGCCGTGAGGCGGAGCGAGACGCCCCCGTCGACGATCAGGTGCGTGCCCGTGATGAAGCGCGCAGCCGTCGAGCAGAGGAAGAGCGTCGCGTCGGCGACGTCCTCGGGCGTCCCGCGGCGACCGACGGGGTGCAGCGCCCGCACGCGCTCGGCGAACGCGGCGGCCGCCTCCGGCGCCATGGCGTCGAGGTTTCGCTGCCAGATCGGCGTGTCGATGAAGCCGGGGCAGATGGCGTTGACGCGGACGCCGCGGGACCCCAGCTCGACGGCCAGGGCGCGCGTCATCCCGATCACGCCGGCTTTGGCCGTGGTGTACGCCACGTAGCCGGGGGCCGTGTACCAGGCCATGACCGACGAGACGTTGACGACGGCGCCGCCGCCGCTGCGCTCCAACAGCGGGAGGGCGCGGCGCGTCGTCAGGTAGACGGACTTCTGGTCGACGGCGACGACGCGGTCGTACGTCGCCTCATCGAGGTCGTCGAGCGGCAGCGGTCGGTCGATGCCGGCGCAGTTCACCAGGTGGTGCAGCGCACCCCAGCGTGCCTCGATCGCGTCGATCGCCGCGGCGACGGACGCCGCGTCGGCGACGTCGGTGGTGACCGCGAACGCCTCGGCTCCGCCGCCCCGCAGCGCCTCGGCGGCGGCCTCGGCCCGCGGGCCGTCGAGGTCGGCGATGCAGACGCGGGCGCCGGCATCGGCGAAGGCCTGCGCGATGGCCCGACCGATGCCGGAGGCGCCGCCGGTGACCAGGGCGACGGTGTCGTCGAACCTCATAGGTGTTCCTCCTTCGCGGCGGTCACGGCCGCCACCAGACGCGCTGCGCGTCGGCCATCCGCCAGTCGAGCACGCCGTGGCGCTGCAGGGCGATCAGGTGGGCATGGACGCTGAGCCCGGCGACCATGCTTCCCTCGACGCCCGGCGCCACGGTCGGCACCACGCGTTCGGTGATCTCGCGCAGGCCGCGCGGACGCCCATCGGCCAGCAGCACGACGACGGCTTCGTCGAGGCGCCGGACGAAGGCCTCGCTGAGGTCGCAGAACGCCAGCACCTGCGCCCGGTCCATCACGGGAAAGTGCGCCGGCAGGGTGAGGGCCGGCTGTAGCGCCCGCACGGTGCGGATCGAGGCGAGGTACGCGTCGACGTCGAGGTAGGACGGGATGCCGACCACCTTGCCCTCCTCCCGCTGGCCGTCGCCCAGGATGGCGTCGTTGAGCACGAGCACCCCGGCATCGGCGTCCCACAGCCCGAGGTGGCCGGGGGAGTGGCCGGGCAGGTGGAGCACCCGAAGCGTGCGGCCGCCGCCGAGATCGATCCGGTCGCCGGCCTCGACGCGCTGCACCGGCGTGGGCGGGCCGAGCAGCGCCGCGACCCACGCCTTGACCTCTTCTGGGCAGGCGTAGTCGGGGGCGAGGGCGTCGTACGCATCGCGGACGTGCCAGGCCGGGTCGGCGGCCCAGGCGGCGTCGTCGCGGTGGACGAGGATGCGGCACGCCGGGTCGGCGGCCACGAGCTCGGCGTTGCCCCCGAAGTGATCGGCGTGCGCGTGCGACACGACGGCCTGGCGGATCGACGACCCGGGCCTCAGGGCCGCCGCGGCCGGCAACGCCAGGTCGCGCATCATCCCGACGCAGCCGGTGTCGGTCACCAGCCACCCGTCGGCGCCCTCGAACAGGTGGAACGCCAGCGGCATCTGGGTGCCGGTGACCGTGGTCTCCACCCGGTACGTGCCGGGGGCGACGAGGCGTGGCGCGCTCATACCGGCACCCCCTCGACCGGCCCGACGAGCGGCACCTCGAACCGCTGGCTGCTCAGACCCCCCGCATCGACGGTCAGCACCCGGTACTGCAGCGGCTGGATGAGGAAGGTCGGCTGCTCGGTGGCGCCGAACTGGAAGCAGGTCGACCGAAGGCCCAAGACGGGGATGCCTTCGACGCGCCGCTCCACCGACGCGTGGGCGTGCCCGAACAGCACCCCGAGCACCTGGGGCCCCCGCAGGGCGCGCCACAGGCGGTCGATGCCTTCGGGGACCGCGCGGTCGAGCCAGGGGATGCCGACCTCGATGGGGTGGTGGTGCAGCACCAGCACGGTCGGGCGACCGCGCGCCAGGACCGCGTCCAGGAACGCCAAAGCGTCGGGGCGAAGGTCGCCCGCACGCCCCCCCGTTCCGAGGTCGAGGAACACGAACTGCACGCCTTCGACCGTCCAGTCCAGGTGCATGCGCTCGCCCGGCACACTGCGGGGAAAGAGGTTCCGGCTCCACGCCGCGCGTGGGTCGTGGTTGCCCGGCACGAAGTACGCGGGCAACCCCGCCAGGCCGTGCCGGGCCATCACGAGGGGTCCGGGCGCCTCGCCGCCGGCGGCGACCCCGTAGAGCTCGCGAGCGAACGCGTACTCCGCGTCTTCGCCAACGTCGACCAGATCGCCCGTGCAGAGCAGGAAGTCGGCGCCGTGCCGATCGGCGGCAGCGATCGCCGTCAGCACGCGATCGAGCGCCCAAGCGGTCGCGTAGCCGCGGTTGACGGTGGTCGCGTCGCGCCCGAGGTGGTGGTCGGTCACTTGGATCCAACGCAGCCTCACGTCACGACCCCCATGGCGTCGACGTGGGTGACGTCGCGGTCCGACTGGAAGGCGCTCGCGGTCAGGCTCGCATCGAGCGAAGCGCCCGCTTCGAGGTGCAGCAGCGGCGCGCCCGACGCGAAATCGGCCGGGAAGGTCGACTGCGGCTCGAGGGCACCCACGTAGGCGCGCCCGTACCAGGGTGCGGCGCGGGCACCACGGAAGTTCTGCCAATAGAGGAGGTAGGGGAAGGTTGCCGCCGGGAAGCGGCACGCGAACCCGATCCCCTCCTCGGGCTCGCGGATCGCGAACCACCCCTCGGCGAAGTCGGTGAGGTAGGCCCAATCGTGGATCGCGACGTCGTCGCCGGGGACCAGCGACAGGTCGACGGTGCCCCCGTCGCGGGTCCGGGCGTTCGGCCATCCGGAGCGCTGGTCGGGCAGGAGGCGGCTCGCCGGATCGTCGTGGAGGCTGCTGGTGAGCACCGTCCGCGCGTCGGTGGCGATGCGGCAGCCGCCCTTCAGGAACGGCGCCCCAAACGCGGGGTGGTGACCCCACATGAAGTCGAGCCCGACGTCGCCAAGGTTGGTGACCCGCTCTTCGAGCACCAGCGCCGGCTGGCCGGCGCGCACGCTCATCCGTCGACGCAACCGAAACGGGGTGCGGATCAGGTCGACCTCGAACTGCACCGCGACCTCGTCGGGCCGATCGACCTCGACCCACCAGCGCCAGGGCAGCATGCACGCCTCCCCGTGGACGCCGACGCGCGCGCCGTGCATCTCGGCCGGGCCGCCGCACAGCGGGAACATCTCCTGCCAACCGCCGTGGTACCGATCGAGAAACGCGTCCTCGGCGGTGGCGGCCCATGGCTGGGGCGCGCCCGCCGGTCGCGGCGCCCACGGGCTCTGCCACAGCACGTCGGTATCGGTCGGCTTGTGGCGAAACTCGGTGATGTCCGCGCCCATGCCGGGCCACACGGTGACCCGGATGCCGCGGTTCTCGATCACCACCTGCTCGTGCCCCTCGACGACGACGCGCTGGACACGGCAGCCGTGGCGACGGCGCGGTCCAGACGCGTGGCCTCCGGGCGCCTCGGTCACCACCTAGATCTCGGCCACGAACTCGATCTCGACGCGGGCGCCGAGCGCGAGGGCGGTGACCTCGACGGTGCTCTTGGGCGGCGCATGGTTGCCGAAGTGGCGGACGTAGACCGCGTTCATCGCCGCCCACTCGGCCAAGTCGACCAGGAACACGGTCACCTTCACCACCTGGTGCAGACCGGATCCGGCAGCCTCCAGCACGTGGGCCGCGCTCTGGAAGATGCGCTCGGTCTGGGCGCCGACGTCGTCGGCCACCAATTGGCCCGTGGTGGGGTCGATGCCGATCTGGCCGGCGACGTAGACGGTGCCGCCGCTGATCGCGGCCTGGCTGTAGGTGGGGTTCTGGGGCGGGCAGCCGGGGGGATTGACGAGCCTCATGGGTTCAGCTCCGATCGATCGTGCGCGTGGTCGGACGCCCGGACGCTCACACGCTCACCGCGTAGCGCTCCAGAACGTCGACGTCGATCTCGACGCCGAGGCCGGGATCGTCGCGGACGTGGACGTGGCCGTCGACGACCTCGAAGCGGTTGCGCACCAACTGGTTGCGGATCGGGGAGTCCTCGACGCAGAACTCGAACAGCGGCGCCTCAGGGATGGCCGCGAGCAACGCGAGGGAGGCGGCGACGTTGATGTCGGTCGTGAACGAGTGGTTGACCACCGAGCGACCGCGGTCGTAGGCGGCCCACGCGATCTTCTTAGCCTCGGTGAGGCCGCCGGTGCGGGTCGGGTCGATCTGGACGACGTCGATGCGGCCGGCGTCCATGAGGTGGGTGTAAGCGTGGCGCTCGCTCTCGGCCTCACCGGCCGCGATGCGGGTGGGGACCGCGCGCGAGAGCTCCGCGTAGCCCGCGACGTCGTCCGGCCGCAGCGGTTCCTCGAGCCAGTAGATGTCGTACGCCTCGAAACGGCGCGCCATCTGGATGGCCGTCTTCGCGTCCCAGACCTGCCCCGCATCGATGAGAACGTCGACGTCGGGGCCGACCGCGCCGCGGATCGCGGCCACGAGCTGCTCGTCGTACTTGGCGTCTTGGCCCATGGGATCCCAACCGAACTTGACCGCGGTGAAGCCCTGATCGACGCACCAACGGGCCCGGTCGGCCGTCGCGTCGAGGGTGTCGCCGAACAGCGTGCTGGCGTACGCGCGGACGCTGCGCCGGAACGCGCCACCGAGCAGCGTGTGCACCGGCAGGCCGGTCGCCTTGCCGAAGATGTCCCACAACGCCAGGTCGATGCCGCTCATGGCATGGACGAACAGCCCGCGGCGTCCGGCGTAGCGCGACCCCTGGTACATGTCGTGCCAGAGCCGCTCGATCTCGAGGGGATCCTTCCCCAGCACCAGCTCGCGCAGACCGCTGGTGATGCTGTTCGACATCGGCGCCTCGATCGCGGCCTTGGCGACCAACGGCGAGGAGTCGACCTCACCGACGCCGGTGATGCCGGCGTCGGTCGTGACCATGACGATCAGGGCGTCTTGGGTGCCGTCGGACCGCTTGGCGATGGTGGGGAGCGCGAGGTGGATCGCGCGGACGTCGGTGATCTTCATGGGGTCGCCTTCGGGGGTACGCGCACGGCCTAGAAGCCGAACGGGAGGTCGCGGGTGGCCGATGCGACGCGCTTCTCGCGCCGCGGCGGGGCGGGGCGGGCGCGGAACCACGCCACCATCTCGACGAACTCGGACACCGCGCGCTCGAAGGCTAGTCGCCCCTTCTCGGC
>JAGXHO010000193.1 GCA_024636105.1 Trueperaceae bacterium
CCCGTTCGCTCCGCCGCCGCCCGCTCCAGTACCGCCGCCGCGTGCCGGGCCGAGTCGACGCGCGCCCGGACGGCCGCCACCGCGTCGTCGTCGCGCGCCGGAGCGTCGACCAGGTGGACCACGCCCACGTCCAACAGCGCCGCCAGCGTCGTCGCCTCGTCGCTGCGCGCGGCGACGATCGTCACCTGCTTCATGGGGACGATCACGCCGCCCGCTCCCGCTCGAGGCTCTTGGCCTTGGCGAGCTTGGCCCGCACGACGTCGGCCGCCTGCAGGTCGCCGAGCGCGATGCGGATGGAACGCAGCGCCGCGGTCGCCTCCGGGATCTTCACCTTCTCGAACAGGTTCACGCGCTGCCGCGTGCGGCGCAGCTCGTCGCCGAGGCGGCTGCGCTGCTCGACGAGGACCCGGCGGCGCAGGCGCAGGTCGGCCAGGCGCTCGAGCGCGACCAGGGCATCGTCGACCCACGGGGGCGTGGTGGCTAAGGGCGGCGCGTGCCGACGCCATGCGAGGTGCTCGAGGGTCGGCAACGCCACGCCGGCCACGCTGATCTCGCCGGTGCGCACCTCCTCGAGCACCAGGAGCGTCGCCAACGGCTGCGGCTCGGCCCACACCTCGATCCAGGCGCTCACCTCGAGGCGAACGCGCGCCTCCTCCTCGCTGACCTCGTGCACGGCGGCCTCCACGCGCCGCAACTCCATCTGGAGCTGCCGCTGCTTGAGCCGAAGCGTCGGCAGGTAGCGCTCGTAGCGCGCGAGCGCGTCGCGCTGCCGCTTCAACTCGTGCTTGCTGGCCGGGATGCGGCTCACCCCGGCGCCTGCGGCCAGTAGCGCTCGATGAGCGCGGTCGGCAGGCCCGTCTGGGCCGGTTCGAAGCTCTCGGCGAGCAGCGCCCAACCGGTGTCGAGCGCGCGTTCCAGCGGGAGGTCGACGTCGAGGTCCATCAGCCGCGCCTCGAAGCCGGCGCCGTACCGCAGAAGCCGCTCGTCCCAATCGCTCATGCGGAAGCCCATCGAGCGCTTCTCGAGCGTCTCGCGGTAGGACGCGTACAGCTGGATCATCGCGTTCATCAGCGGGCGATGGTCGTCGCGCGTGCGGCCGTTCACCAGCTGCTTGAGGCGGCTCAGGCTGCCGAAGGGCTCGATGCGGCCACCGCGCAGGTAGAGCTGGCCCTCGGTGATGTAGCCGGTGTTGTCGGGCACGGGGTGGGTGACGTCGTCGCCGGGCATCGTCGTCACGGCGAGGATCGTGATCGAACCCGCCTCGTCGAAATCGACGGCCTTCTCGTAGCGCGCCGCCAGCTGGCTGTAGAGGTCGCCGGGGTAGCCGCGGTTCGACGGGATCTGCTCCATCGTGATGGCCACCTCCTTGAGCGCGTCGGCGAAGTTGGTCATGTCGGAGAGCAGCACCAGCACCCGCTTGCCGGCGAGCGCGAAGCGCTCCGCGACCGCCAGCGCCAGGTCGGGCACGAGCAGGCACTCGACGGTCGGGTCGGCGGCGGTGTGGATGAAGGCGACCGTGCGCGCCAGCGCACCGGCGGCCTCGAGCGTGTCGCGAAAGTACAGGTAATCGTCGTGCTTGAGGCCGAGCCCGCCAAGCACGATCACGTCGACCTCGGCCTGCAGCGCCAGCCGCGCGAGGAGTTCGTGGTACGGCTCCCCCGGGACCGAGAAGATCGGCAGCTTCTGGCTCTCGACCAGCGTGTTGAACACGTCGATCATCGGGATGCCGGTGCGCACCATGTGGCGCGGCACGACGCGCCGGGTCGGGTTGACCGACGGCCCCGCCAGGTCGACCAGCTCCTCGTCCAGGACCGGACCGTGGTCGCGCGGTCGCCCCGCACCGTCGAAGATGCGGCCCAGCGTCGCGTCCGAGGCGGCGACGCGCATGGGGCGGCCGAGGAAGCGCACGTGCGCGTCGGTCGGCAGGCCGCGCGTGCCCGCGAACACCTGGAGGAACGCGCGCCCCCCTTCGAGGCGCACGACCTGCGCCAGCGACGTGCCGCCGGGCCAGTCGAGCTGCGCGAGCTCGCGGTACGTCGCGTCGCCGGCCTCCACGGCGACGACGCTGCCGGCGATGCGCTCGAGGCGGGTGTAGACCTTACGCATCGCCGCGCACCTCCTCGACGAGCGCGCGCACCCGCGCGCGCGCCACGTCGAACGTCGGGTCGCCCCACGGGCAGCGGTGCCACTCCTTGGTCGCTTGGCCGAGTCGATGGAAGAAGGCGCGGGCCGCGTCCTTGCCGCCGAAGCGGAGCGGGGCGCGGAGGTAGGTGAGCAACTCGCCGAAGACGAGCGCCTGCCGGTCGGCGCCGGTCGCGGCGTCGACCGGGTCGAAGGCGTCCTGCTGCAGGTACGCGGCGTCGAGGTACTCGGCCCGCAGGTGCTGGACGAAATCGTCGAGCGTCGTCCCCTCCTCGCCCACCACCTTCATCATCTGCGCCACGTCCGCGCCCCCGCGCAGCAGCCCGCGCGCGAAGGCGACGTCCGAGGCGTCGACCAGGCCGGCGTACTGACTCCAACTCTCCAACGGATCGATCGCCGGGTAGCGCCGCGCGTCGGAGCGCTCGCGCGACAGCCCGAGGAACGCGCCGACCACTTTGAGCGTCGCCTGCGTCACGGGCTCCTCGAGGTTCCCGCCGGCCGGGCTGACGGTGCCGCCGATCGTGACCGAGCCGGTCGTGCCGTCGCGCAACCGCACCAGCCCACCGCGCTCGTAGAAGGACGCGACCACCGACTCCAGGTACGCGGGGAACGCCTCCTCGCCGGGGATCTCCTCGAGGCGGCCGGACACCTCGCGCAGCGCTTGCGCCCAGCGGCTGGTCGAGTCGGCGATCATCAACACGTCGAGCCCCATCTGGCGGTAGTACTCGGCGATCGTGACGCCGGTGTAGACGCTCGCTTCGCGCGCGGCCACGGGCATCGAGCTCGTGTTGCAGACGATGACGGTGCGCTCCATGAGGGTGCGACCGGTGCGCGGATCGATCAGCTCCGGGAACTCGCGCAGCGTCTCGACGACCTCGCCGGCGCGCTCACCGCACGCGGCGATGATGACGACGTCGACCTCCGCATGGCGGCTCATCAACTGCTGCAGGACGGTCTTCCCGGCCCCGAACGGGCCGGGGATGCAGAAGGTGCCGCCGCGCGCCACCGGGAACACGGTGTCGACGATGCGGATCTGGGTGACCAGCGGCTCCTGCGGGCGCAACCGCTCAAAGTACGCGCGGATCGGCACCTTGACCGGCCAGCGCTGCAGCATCCGGACCTCGCGCGTGCGTCCGCGCGGGTCCTCGAGGGTCGCGACGACGTCCTCGACGAGCCGGTCGCCGGCGTCGTCGATCGCGCGCACCCGCCATCGCCCGGCGAACGCGAAGGGCACCATGATGCGGTGGACGAACTCGCCTTCGGGGACGGTGCCCAGCGTGGCGCCCGCCCGCACGGCGTCGCCGACGCGAGCCACCGGCGTGAACGGCCAGCGGCGCTCGCGGTCGATGGGCTGCAAGTAGCGGCCGCGCTGCAAGAAGTAACCGCCGGCGGCGGCCAGCTCGTGCAGCGGGTTCTGGAGCCCGTCGACCACCTGACCGAGCAAGCCCGGTCCGAGCTCCGCCGCAAGCATCTCGCCGGTGAACTCGACCTTGCCGCCCACGTACAGCCCCGTGGTGTCCTCGAAGACCTGGAGGTCGGCGTAGCCGCCGCGAACGCGGATCAACTCAGCCTTGAGCCGCAGGTCGTCGATGAGCGCGTACCCCACCTCGTTCTGGACGACCGGCCGCTCGAACGCGACGGTGATGAGCGGCCCGCTCACCGCGACGATGCGACCGGTGTTAGCCATCGATCGCGCCCCCCGGCTCGGCGTCGCCCATCGGCCGCTCGATGCGCCGGAGCATCGCCTCGAGCCTCGCCCAGCCCGCGTCGGCGCTCCAGTCGGCTCGCCGCGTGGCGAGCCGGACCTGGACCGCGCGCGCGAACAGCGCGGCGAAGCCGGCGGGTTCGGTGGCCGCCAGCTCGTCGGCGAGGCGCCACCGCAGCGCGTCGAGCGCCCGTTCCCGGGCTCCGGGGTCGTCGTTCTCGAACGCGCGCGCGACCGCCTCGACGACGTCGACGCGGTAGCCGGCCGGGTTCCGCAGGTGCGCCTGCGGGTCGCGTCCGGTGCTCGCGCACCGCGCCCGCACGATCGCGTCGTCGACGTGCGCGATGCGCTCGTCCCAAGCGCGCGCGGTCGCGCCGAGGGGGGCCGCGTCGGTTCGGAGGGCTTCGTCGACCGGCTCGACCGGCGCCGCGAACGCGTGCGCGAGCTCGCGGAAGCGCGCCGCGCTCAGGACGCGGCCGCAGGCGTCGAGGAACGCGTCGGGCGTCAGGGCCGGCGGTTCGTCCAGACGGGGGAAGGGGAGGCTCGCAAGCAGGTAGGCGATCATGCGCTCGGATCGGCGCTCGCCGCCGCACCACCGTCGGACCCGCGCTGGAGCCGCACCGCGACGCGCGGCAGCAGGTCGGCCAAGCGCGGGTTGAGGTACGTGCTCAGGACCTCGGCGATCGCGTCGACCGTCAGGTCGTGCTCCACGTGCTCGTCGACCAGGATCACCCGGAAGCCGTGGTCGACGTCTGGATCGAGCTTCAACTCGACGCCGTGGATCAGCTTCTCGCGGTACCGCTCGGCGTAGAGGCGCACCATCTCGTCGAGGTCGTCGGGGCCCAAGAGCACCGCCATGCGGCGCTCGCGACCGCCGTGGGCGGTGTACCCGTCGGCCATCTTCACGAGCATCTCGGCGAGCAGGTTCGGTCGCAGCTCCTCGACCAACGACGCCCGGACCAGCTCGCCGAGCAGGTCGCCGATCGCCGTGCGGACCGTGAGGAGCAGGTCGCGACCGGCCTGCTCGAGCGCGACGGTGCTGCGCTCGGTGAACACCGCCGCGTCGCGCTCGGCCTGCGCCAGCCGTCGCTGAGCCTCGGTCTCGGCGTCGCGTTTGAGCGTCGCGGCCTCCGCCTCAGCCGCGGCGACGATGGTGTTGGCTCGCTCTTCGCCCTCGTGGACGGCGTCGCGTTGCAGGCGATCGATCAGGGCCTGGAGGTCCTCGGGCATGGGCGCCCCTTCGGCCGCCCGCAGGGCGACCGCCCCGGACGGTGGCCGGGGCGCCCGGAGCAGCGCGGCTCCATCGGACCGCCCGGGGCCCCTAGGGCGCTAGGAACGAATGTCCAGGTTGCCGCGGCTCACGCGGTTGCGGCGGCCGCAGTCGCGTTGGAGGTCGCCGCCAGCTCGACCTCGAGCCCGCGCACCTCGTACCCCTCGATCAGGTCGTTCCACGCTAGCCGCGGCTCGCCGACCACCGTCAACGGAAGCCGCAACAAGCGTTGCAGGAAGGCGTCGCTCTCGGCGATGGCGATGAACGCGCCGGGGCAGCGGTGGGCACCGTCGCCGAACGACATCACGGGCTCCTGCACGCGCGGCGCCCGTTCGCGATCGGGGCGGAGGCACAGCGGCGCGGCGCCCACCGCATCGGCGTCGGCGTTGGCGGCGCGGACGTCGAGGTCGA
Source organism: Trueperaceae bacterium (assembly GCA_024636105.1). The sequence continues at coordinate 5,529 of JAGXHO010000193.1, forward strand.
TCAGCGCGCCCGCCGGGATCGTCGTGGTCGCGCCATCGATCTCGACGCGGACATCGGCCGTCGCGCGCCGGTACAGGTGGCCCACCACCGGCTCCAGGCGCAGGATCTCGTGCAGCACCAGGTGCCGCTCGGGTTCGTCGCCGGCCAGGTAGCGCC
>JAGXHO010000021.1 GCA_024636105.1 Trueperaceae bacterium
GGCGCGCCGCGCGCTCGCCGCGGGCAAGCACGTGTTGGTCGAGAAGCCGATCGCGCTCACGGTCGCGGACGCCGAGTCGCTCGTCGCGGCCGCGCGCGCCTCGGACCGGGTGGTGGCCGTGGGGCACGTGATGCGCGTCTTCTCGCTCTTCGAGCGCGTGAAGGGCCTGCTGGACGCCGGCCGGCTCGGCGAGCCGCTCCACCTGGGCCTCGAGCTCTGGCGCCGCCCCCACCGAGCGGGCGCCGGCGGCTGGAAGACCGACCCCGAGCGCCTCGGCTCGAGCATCCTGGAGGAACCCGTGCACTACCTCGACCTCGCGCGCTGGTACCTGGGCGACCCCACCGAGGTCCTCGCCTGGGCCTCATCTCGTCCAGGGCGCGCTTCGCTCCACGAGAACCTCGACGTGCGCCTGCGCTTCGCCCCCGCCGCCGACGGCGGGGACCGCTGGGCGCGGGTCACGCGCTCGATCGCGGCCGCCGGCCACCGGGTCGACCTGACGATCGTCGGAAGCGAGGCGTCGCTTCGCGCCCACTGGGCCGGCGCGATGGACGCGGACCCCGACCCCGACGTGCGTCTGGTGCTCCATCACGCCGGCGGCGACGAGGTGCAGGACGTGCCGAGCGCCACCGGCCACGCCCACGACCTGGTGCGGCAGACGCGCGCCTTCGTGCGCGCGATCCGGGAGGGAGCGCCGGTTCCGGCGACCGTCGTCGACGGTCGCGCGGCGGTGGCGCTGTGCTGGGCCGTGGAGGCGTCGCTGGCCAGCGACGCAGCGGTGCGGACATGAGCTCGACGGATGGCGGCCGGAGCGGTGCCGCGGACGACGCTGCCGAGCACGTCGCCGCACGCGAAGCGCTCCTCGAGGAGGTGCTCCGTCAGGCGTACAACGCGGTGGTGATCACCGACGCGCGCTTCGAGCGCGGCGGACCGCTGATGGTGTACGTGAACCCCGCGTTCTGCGCGATGACCGGCTACGACGAACACGAACTGGTCGGTCGCTCGCCGCGGATCCTGCAGGGGCCCGCCACCGACCCGGCGGTGATCGACCGCTTGCGCGCCTCCCTCCACGCTGCTGTCTTCTTCGAGGGCGAGACGATCAACTACCGGAAAGACGGCACCCCGTACCGAGTGCGCTGGAACATCTCGCCCGTCCACGCCGGCGACGGGACGCTCTCGCACTTCGTCTCGGTGCAGCGGGAAACCACCGAGGAGGCCCGCCTGCAGGGGGAGCTCGCGCTGCTCGCCCGCGCGCTGGACGGCGCTTTCGAGGCGATTGCGGTCTTGGACGGCGAAGGGCGCTTCACGTTCGTCAACGATGCGTGGGTTCGCCTCGCGGGCGAACCGCGCGACCGGCTGTTGGGCCGGCCCTGGACGTCGCACGATGCCGGCGACGACCCGACCTCGCGCGATTGGAATGAGCTGCTGGCCAGCGGCAGCGCGGAGCGCACCTTCGTGAGCCTGCGCCGCGCGGACGGCACCACCCGACTCGTCGATCGAAGCGTCGCACCCATCGCGGATACCGTTGAGGGCGAGCACTTCGTCGTGGTCGCCAAGGACGTCACCGACCGGCTGCACCGGGTAGAGACGCTGCTCGAGCGCGCCGATCTCGACGCACTGACGGGTGCGCTCACGCGCGGTGCCGGCCAACGCGAGCTGGGCAGAGCTCTGGGGGCCAGCATCGAACGTGGGGAGCCGCTGGCCGTCCTGCTCGCCGATATCGACCACTTCAAGCACGTCAACGACACCCTCGGCCACGCCGCCGGCGACCGGGTGCTCGCGGCGGTCGCCGACGCCCTGAGGCGGTGCGTGCGTGTCGGCGACACGGTGGTGCGGTGGGGCGGCGAGGAGTTCCTGGTGGTGCTTCCAGGCGCGACGCTCGCGGTAGCGGAACGGGTAGCGCAGCGAATGCGCGCGGAGCTCGCCGCCCACTCGGAGAACGACGTACCCCGCGTCACCGCTTCGATCGGCGTCGCCGGGCGGCGGCCAAGCGAGGTGCCCGATGCGCTCGTCGCGCGCGCCGACGCAGCGCTGTACGCCGCGAAAGCCGCCGGGCGCGACACCGTACGCGTCGCCGGCGAGTGATCGGAGCTCGCTACCGCACCGGCGTGCGCAAGGGCTCGCCGGCCAGCGCGCGCAGCACCTCCTGAGCCACGTGCCGTGAGGCGCGCGCGTTCGACTGCCGCGTCACCCCCGCCACGTGCGGCGTCAGCAGCAACCTAGGCGCGCCCGCGAGGGGGTCGTCGGCCCCCGGCGGCTCCACCGGGCGGACGTCGAGCGCGGCGCCGCCCAGATGCCCATCGGCGAGCGCGCGTGCCAAGGCGGCTTCATCCACGAGCCCGCCGCGGGCGGTGTTCACCAGCAGCGCCCCCGGCCGCATCCGCCGCAGCGCCGTCGCGTCCAGCAGCCCGCGGGTGGCGTCCGTGAGCGGAACGTGCAGGCTCACCGCGTCGGCCCGTGCGAGCAGCTCGTCGATCCCGAGCAGCTCCACGCCCAGCTCCTGGACGGCGAACGTCGCCTCGTGCACGAACGGGTCGTGCGCCACCACCTGGAGGCCGAACGCCTGCGCGCGGCGAGCGACCCGCGCCCCGATGTCGCCTACGCCGATCAGCCCCAGCGTGCGCCCGAGCGCCTCCTCGCCCATGAAGGCCGGCCGGTCCCAGCCACCGCCACGCACGTGTTCGGTCGCGTCGCCGAAGCGCCGCCACAGGTAGATCAACGCGCCGAGGACGTACTCCGCGACGCTCGCGGCGTTGCTGCCGGGGGCCCACGTCACGGCCACCCCGCGGGCGCGCAACGCCTCGAGGTCGAGGTTGTCGAGGCCGACGCCGACGCGGCCGACCACGCGCAGGAGCGGGGCGGCGGCGAGGGCATCCGCGTCGACCCGGGTCTGGTTGCGGACGACCCAGGCAGCGGCATCGCCGAGGGCGGCACGGAGGGCCGTCCGATCGCCGTGCAGCTCCGGCGCGTAGACGACCTCGTGCGCGGCCTCGAGCGGCACCAAGGCGTCGGGATCGATCCACTCGCTGACGAGGACGTGCGGCATGAGGGGGACCTCCTTAGGGTGGCTTGCCCACCGACCACGATTCGGTCGCGTTCACGCGCCACGCGCTGCGCCACGCGGCGATCTCGGCGCCGGGGACGGGTCGCCCCAAGTGGTACCCCTGGGCGTGATCGCAACCCACCTCGATCAGGTAGGCGAGCGCGGAGGCGTCCTCGACCCCTTCTGCGGTCGCGGTCAGGCCCAGGCCGTGGGCGAGGCCGACCATCGCGCGGACGATCGTGCGCGCCTCCCGCGACTGGGCGAGCGGCTGCACGAACTGCTTGTCGATCTTCAGCTCCGTGAACGGCTGCCGCGCGAGCTGCACCAGCGTCGAGTGCCCCGTGCCGAAGTCGTCGATCGACAGCGCGCATCCCTTGATGCGCAACCGCGTGAGGACGTCGAGGGCGAGGACCTCGTCGTCGGACGAAGCGGTCTCGGTCAGCTCGAGCGCGAGTCGCTGCGGAGCGACGCCGTGGGCAGCGCACAACGCATCGAGGACGCCGAGGATCTCGAAGCTCCCGAGCGAACGAGCGGAGAGGTTGAGCGATACGTGCGTGGTGCCGTCCGGATCGTCGTCGCTGAGCCATGCGAGCGCGCGGGCGAACACGACGCGGGTGAGTTCGCCGATCAAGCCCTCGTGCTCGGCGATCCGCACGAACACGTCCGGGCGAACGCTCCCGAGCACGGGATCGTGCCAGCGGGCGAGCGCCTCGTACCCGACGATGGCGAGGTCGCGGCACCGGATCTTCGGCTGGAACGCGACCGAGATGAGGTCGCCGGCGAGCGCCCGGCGCAGCGCGAGTGCGTCGGGCACGGCGGCCACGCCCGGCCGAGGTGCGGGCGTCGAGGGGTCGGTGGCGAGCAGGGCGCGCAGGTCCGCCGGCAGGAACGGCTTCGGGAGGACCCCGGCGAGGAGCAAACCGTGCTCGGTGGCCGACAGGCGCGCGGCTTCGAGCACGCGGCGATCGAGCCCGCTCGAGATGATCACCGAGCCTCCGTAGCCGGCAGCCGCGAGGCGCCGCAGCACCTCGACGCCGTCGACCTCGGGCATGCTCAGGTCGAGCGTGACGTGGGAAGGCTCCTGGGCGAGCAAGGCGCCCCAGAACACGTCGAAGGTGCTCGTCACGGTCGCGCCGAACCCGGCGTCCTTGGCGATCATGCCGATCGTCGCGCCGACGAGTTCGTCGTCGTCGAGGACGACCACGTGCATGGAGCGTCCGATCACGCGGTGGCCGGCCCGCGTGCGGACGCGCTCCCACGGACCGGTCCAACGAAGATGCCCCATCCCCCCGGTTGGTTCATGCCGTCAGTATGGCGTACCGGACGCCCGCGCCTTCGCGCACCGGCATAGGGCCGACCTGCTTCGGAGCAGGAGGGCCGCTTGCCTAGCACTCCAAGGCGGCGACGGGTACGCTGGCCGACGCACGCGACGACCGCTCATACGCTGGCGCTCGTCGCTCCGGAGGTTCGCGCCATGTACCTTGCCCTGCTCCACACCCACAACGTCACCCGCTGGATCGTCCTGATCGCCGCGGTCGTCGCGCTCGCGCTCGCGCTGATGGGGCGCTTCGGCAAACAGCCCTTCGGCAAACAGCACCGCATCGCCAACCTGGTGTTCGTCTCGAGCATGGACCTGCAGTTGGTGTTGGGGTTGCTCCTGTACTTCGTCAGCCCGCTCATCCAGTCCGGGCTCGCCAACATGGGCGCCGCCATGGGCGACGCCGCGCTGCGCTTCTTCGTCGTCGAGCACGCGTTCTACATGGTGGTCGCGGTCGCGCTGGCGCACGTCGGTTCGGTGATGGTGCGCCGGGCGAAGGCCGATGGCGCCAAGCACACGCGCACGCTGATCTGGTTCGGGCTGGCCCTCGTCGTGGTCTTGGCGGGCATCCCCTGGCAGCGCGCGCTGTTCCCGGGGGCTTGAGCCCCGACGGCTGGCTCAAAGGGTGAACCCCGCGTGGGAAGTCACCGACGGCTGACCCAAAGGGTGAACCCCGCGTGGGAGGCGCGGGGTTCGTCGTTCGGAAGAGGGCGGGAGGTCTTGGGAGGAGACCTTTAATCCACATCAGAAGTCTACGTAGACCCTCTTACGGGGTTCTTACTCGACTGTGACGACCGTCACAGTCGAGTAAGAACCCCGTAAGAGCGTCTACGTAGACTTCTGATGTGGATTAAAGGTCTCCTCCCAAGACCTCCC
>JAGXHO010000194.1 GCA_024636105.1 Trueperaceae bacterium
GGCCACGAGTGCCGACCGCCCCGCCGAGCACCCCTTGGCCCAAGCGATCGTGAACGCCGCGACCGCGCGAGGCCTCGAGCCCCCCGAACCAGAAGGGTTCGCCGCGGTGCCCGGCCATGGGGTCGACGCCACCGTAGCCGGCCGCCGGGTTCTGATCGGCAACCGCAAGCTCATGCAGCGCGAAAGGATCGACGCCCGCGCCCTCGATCGCGTGGTCACGGATTTGCAAGGCGAAGGCAAGACTGCCATGTACCTCGCCGTCGACGGCCGCGCAGCCGGCGTCGTCGCCGTAGCAGACACCATCAAAGAGGACTCCATCGAAGCCATCAAGGCCATGCAGGCCATGGGCATCGAAGTCATCATGCTCACCGGCGACAACGAACGTACCGCCCAGGCCATCGCCAAGCAGGTAGGGATCACCCGCATCCTCGCCGACGTCCTGCCGGAGGACAAAGCCCACGAGGTGCACCAGCTCAAGAGCCGCGCCAAGAAGGGTCACAAGGTAGGCATGGTCGGCGATGGCATCAACGACGCGCCGGCACTCGTCGAGGCCGACGTCGGCTTCGCGATCGGCACCGGCACCGACGTCGCCATCGAAGCGGCCGACATCACCCTCATGTCCGGCAGCCTCAAGGGCGTCGCGTACGCCATCGAAGTCTCCAAGGCGACGATGCGCAACGCCACGCAGAGCCTCTTCGGCGCCTTCATCTACAACACCCTCGGCATCCCCATCGCCGTCGGCCTTCTCTACCCCCTCTTCGGCATCCTGCTCTCGCCCGTCTTCGCCGCCGCCGCGATGGCCCTCAGCAGCATCACGGGCGTGGCCAACGCCAACCGCCTGCGCCGCTTCGCACCCAGGAGCTTCAAGGAGGCAAAAGCATGACCACCGCGGAAGTGATCGTCACCCTAGCTGGCCTCGCCACCATCGCCTGGATCGTCTGGTACTTCTGGATCTTCAGGAAAGAGGGGGTCACCGTGACCGAGATCGCCGGAGTGCAGCGCGCGGCCATCACCGTGAAGGGGGGGTACGACCCCGACACCGTCACAGTGAGGCTCGGCAAACCCGTTCGGCTTGACTTCACCCGCCGCGAAGCCAGCCTCTGCAGCGAGATGGTCCTCTTCGACGGGATCGGCAAGAGCGCCACACTGCCCGAGAACGAGACCGTCAGCATCGAGTTCACGCCCGACAAGGCCGGCGAGATCCCCTTCCAATGCCAGATGGGCATGCTTCGCGGCCGGGTCATCGTCACCAACTGAGAAATCGGCCCCGGCGGGGCGCCCGCTAACGGGCGCCCCGCCAGAGAGGAACCCACCATGGACCGCACCGACAACCATTGCAGCGACCGCACGGAACGACACGACGACTGCCACGTCGAGCCGATCGAACCCTCCCCCCACCATCACGACGACGGGCCCCGCGAGGTCGCCTACCTGACCATTCACGGCATGGGCTGCCCCACCTGCGTGACCCGCGTCCGCAACGCCCTCCTCGCCACCCCGGGCGTGATCACCGCCGACGTGCGCCTCGACGCCCAGCACGGGAGCGTGGTCTACGACCCGGCATACACGAACGCCGAACGGCTCGAGGACGCCGTTGTCGAGATGGGGCGCGCCAGCCGGCACGCCTACCACGCCTTCACGACCGCCATTCGAGTCGTCGACCGCCGCAGTGATCACCACCCGCGATGACGCGCGACGACGCGAACGCCACCGCGAAGCGCCCAGCCCACGCGCTGGACCGCTCCCACACCGAACTTGCGATCGACCCGGTCTGCGGGCAGGTCGTCGACCCCACGACCGTCACCACGCACCGGCGCTACGAAGGAACGACGTACCACTTCTGTTGCCGCGGCTGCCAATCTGCGTTCGACGCTCGTCCGGAGGCCTACCACGCCGGACGCGGACACATTCCGTACGCGTAGCGGACGCGGGCAGCCCACGCCAGTGTGCGCTGCCCCACCCGAGGAGGTCGCCATGATCCGTCTCCGCGCTCATAAGAACGGCCGCACGACGGTCACCTTCACGCTGCCCAACGCGCCCGACGTGAGCCACGTCAGCGTCGTCGGCGACTTCAACGTGCTTCACACATGACGCGCCCAGGAAGCGCCACGCCGTCCGAACCCCGCGCGAGCCCGGTGCCGCTCACCCCACGCCGCACGGCATCGAGCTCGACCGGGGAGCCGATGGCACGCCTACAGCTCGCGAACGACGCCCGGCGGGAGGCGGCGCTCCGCTTGAAGAGCGCGCGGGGGCACCTCGACGCCATCATCCGCATGCTCGAGAGCGACGAGCCGTACTGCATCGACGTGCTCCAGCAGCTCAAGGCGGTCACCGGCGCCTTGGCCAAGGTCAGCGCCAGCGTGCTCCGATCGCACGTCCGCGAACATGTCGCGCGACCAGCCTCTTCGCAGGAGGCGGACGCGCTCGTGGACGAGCTGATGATGGCGCTGCGGTACCACCGCGTTTAGCGAGGTCCCATGCAGCTTTTGCACCTGACCCCGATACCCCACGGCGCCCCGTCCGCGTCAGCCCCGACGAACGCGTCGAGATGGTCTTGGCACAGGCACCGTCAGCGTCGTTCCACGTCGGCGCCAGGTCGCACGTCGCGCTGTCGTGGCACCAGCACCAACCGCTGTACCGCGACCCGGGCCGGCCGATCGGCCGCGGCTCCTACTGCCCGCCGTGGGTCCGCCTTCGCAGTGTCCGGGACGGCTGCGCCATCGCGCACCTGGTCGGCGAACTTCCGGCCGTCCACCGGTCGGCCTTCACACCCGCTTGATGATTCCTCGATACCGTTGAGGGGATTCCTGCAAGGAGGCTCGAGTGGACCCCATCCTCGTCCAGATCGGCCCGATCGCCATCCGTTGGTACGGCGTGCTCATCGCCCTTGGCGTCGTCGCGGGTGGCGCTTGGGGCGTGCGCGAAGCGCGCCGGCGGGGCTTGGATCCTGACGCCCTGCTCGACATGGCTCCCTGGCTCGTGCTCGGCGGCATCCTCGGGGCCCGCCTCGTGTTCGTCGCCACGAGCCCAGGCGCGGTGTTCGGTCCCGGCTCGACGCCACTCGACGCCTTCGCCATCTGGGAAGGCGGCGCCAGCATTCACGGCGGCGTCCTCGGCGCCGTCGCCGCCACGTGGCTCTACGCCCGAGCCAAACGCCTGAACATGTGGGCGTACCTGGACCTCATGACGCCCGCAGGCGCTCTTGGGATCATCGGTGGACGACTCGGCAACATCATGAACGGAAGCGACACCACCGGGCGACTCACGCGCTGGCCCATCGGCGTCACGTGGCCCGAACCCGGTCAGGACACCTTCGGCGCGTTCGGCCGGGTCGTGTTCGGAGACGACCTGTGGAGTGGCTACCGGGGCATCTGCGATCTCGGCGCGGACGCAGCCCTCGCGCAGTGCGCGCAACTCGGTGGCGAGATCGTGCGCGGCCCGGTCCACTTCACGCAGTTCTACGGTGTGCTCGTCGGCGTCCTGCTCGTCCCGATCGTCTGGTGGGCCTTCCGGCGCGCCAAGCGCCCCGGTTTCGCGTTCTGGCACTTCGTCCTCTGGTACTCCGTGATCCGCTCCGTCATCGAGGAGCCGTTCCGAGACAACCCACTTCCCATCCGACTCTTCGTTTCCGACGGCATCGACGGCGTCGGCGTCGGCCTTTTCACGTTGACGCAGATCGTAAGCCTCGCGCTCGTCCTCCTCGCCATAGCGATGCTGGCGCGCGTCGCCCGTTCGCGGGACCCCGCCGCCCCCGAACGCCCCCCATCGTGATCGGACGCCGCCGCTTCGCAACGCGACGTCACCTCCAGGAAGGAGACAGCACTATGCCAAACACAGCGCCCGACACCCACTACCCCGAGCCGAGGATCACCCGCTTCCTCTTCGCCTCCAAGGCGATGGCGCCGCTGTGGACCATCGTCCGCATCTACCTGGGCTGGCAATGGCTCACGTCCGGCTGGGGGAAGGTAACCGGCGGTGGCTGGATCGGTGCTGAGGCCGGGGGAGCGGTCCGCGGGTTCCTGAACCGCGCGCTCGAGCTCTCCGTCGGTGAGCGTCCATCGGTGACCGGCTGGTACGCCTGGCTGATCGAGAACGTGTTCCTGCCGAACGCCGCGGTGATGAGCCACTTCGTCGCCTTCGGAGAGCTGCTCGTCGGCATCGCCTTGATCACGGGCTTCCTGACCGGCGCCAGCGCCTTCGTCGGTGGCCTGATGAACGCCGCGTTCCTGCTGGCTGGTACCGTCTCGAGCAACCCAGTCATGTTCTTCCTCGCCACTTGGGTCGTCCTCGCGTGGCGCGTAGCCGGCTACTACGGCCTGGACTACTGGATCTTGCCGAGGATCGGGGCGCCGCGCGGCGGGTTCGGTGCCGGACGGTCGACGAGCAGGGTACGCGAGCCCGAACCCCACGGTCAGCATTGACGAGCGCTCCCGGAACCCGTACGAACCACGGCCCGCTCTGGAGCCGCTCGCACGCAAGGACGGGTCTCGATGCGAGGCGGCCCAGACGGCAGCGGTGCCGGATCGGACCGCGGCGTGATGGGCTTCGGACTCGGCATGGGAGGAGGTGCATTCATGGGCATCCTGTTGATCCTGGTTCTCGTCGCCGTCGTCGTCTGGTTCGCTCGCAGCGGCGACCTGGCGCGTTGGGCTGGCCAACGTGGCGCCCCGACGAGCGACTCCGCACTCGAGACGCTCCGCCACCGCTACGCGCGCGGAGAGATCGACGCCGAAGAGTTCGAGCGCCGCAAGGCCGATCTAGCGTAACGGCGCTCCGGTGCAAGCCGGTCCCGGCGGTACGTTCGACGGACTGCGCACCTTGCCTCGCGCTCCGGTGCGCGACCCGGGCTACCATGGCACCACGCCATGACCGATCGATTCTTCGAGCAACCGATCTTGAACTCTCCCTACGCGTACCCGGCGCGCCACTGGGAGCTCGATGCCAGCGGGCAGCCGACGCAGCGCATCGTCGAGCGGCGCCGCGCCGCCAGCTTCGTCGCCCCGATCCCCAAAGCGCGCAAGCGCAGCGGGCAGGGGGACGACCAGCAGCGGTTCGTGTTCGACGAGGGGCTGCAGCTCTCCACCGGGGCGCAGCAGTACGAAGAGGCCTCGGCTTTCATCAACGACCTCCGCCGGCACGTCGACGCCTGGCGCCAGCTCCCCGAGGCAGCGTGGGGCGTCACCCCCGAGACGGCTCGGCTGCTGAAGCACTGGCGCGACCCGCACTTCGCCGGGTTGCGCCCCTTCTTCTGCCAGGTCGAAGCGATCGAGACGGCGATCTGGCTCACCGAGGTCGCGCCCGGCAAAGGGAAGGGGGAGAAGATCTTCCTCGACCGCCTGGAGGCCGCCAGCCAGGACGCCAACCCCGGCCTCTCGAGGTTGGCGCTCAAGCTCGCGACCGGCGCCGGCAAGACCACGGTGATGGCCATGCTCATCGCCTGGCAGACCATCAACGCCGTGCGCTACCCCAACAGCCGGCGCTTCACCAAGGGGTTCCTGATCGTCACGCCCGGCATCACCATCCGCGACCGCCTGCAGGTGCTGCTCCCCAACGACCCCAACGCCTACTACCGCAAGAACGGGCTGGTGCCCGACGACCTGGCCCATGAGCTGCACAAGGCCGTGATCGTGATCACCAACTTCCACGCCTTCAAGCCGCGCGAGCGCTGGGAGCTGAGCAAGGGCGGGCGGCAGCTGCTGCAGGGGCGCACGGGCGAGGCGCCCACCACGCTCGAGACCGAAGGGCAGATGGTCCAGCGGGTAATGCCCGGGTTGATGGGCATCAAGGGCGTGCTGGTGCTGAACGACGAGGCCCACCACTGCTATCGCGAGAAGCCCGCCGCGCCCGACGACGAGGACGAGAAGCTCACCGGCGACGAGCGCAAGGAGGCCGACGAGAACAACGAGGCGGCCCGCGTCTGGATCTCGGGGCTCGAGGCGGTGCAGCGGCAACTGGGCGTCCGCCGTGTCTTCGATCTCTCGGCCACGCCCTTCTTCCTGAGCGGCTCCGGCTACGCCGAGGGGACGCTCTTCCCGTGGGTGATGAGCGACTTCTCGCTGATGGACGCGATCGAGTGCGGCATCGTCAAGCTTCCGCGCGTGCCCGTGGCCGACAACATCCCCGGCGCCGAGATGCCCATGTTCCGCGAGCTGTGGAAGCACATCGGCAAGGACATGCCCAAGCGGAGCCGCGGTGTGGGCAACGTCGACCCGCAGAAGCTGCCGACGCCGCTCTACACGGCGCTCAACGCGCTGTACGGCCACTACGCCAAGACCCACGAAGGCTGGCGCCAGGCGCGGATCAGCGTGCCGCCCTGCTTCATCATCGTCTGCAACAACACCGCGACGTCGAAGGCCGTGTACGACTACGTGTCGGGGTTCGTCCGCGACTTGGACGACGGCACCCAGGAGCACGTGAAGGGCGCGCTGGAGCTGTTCCGCAACCACGACGCGCTCGGGAACCCGCTCCCGCGCCCGACCACGCTGCTCATCGACAGCCAGCAGTTGGAGTCGGGCGAGGCGCTTGACGCCAACTTCCGCGCCGTGGCCGCCGACGAGATCGAGGCCTACAAGCGCGAGTTGGTGCAGCGGACCGGCAACCCGCACGACGCCGAGAACCTCACCGACCAGGACCTGCTCCGGCAGGTGCTCAACACCGTCGGCAAGCCGGGCGAGCTGGGCGCGGACGTCCGCTGCGTGGTCTCGGTCGCGATGCTCACCGAGGGCTGGGACGCCAACACCGTCACCCACGTGCTGGGGGTGCGCGCCTTCGGCACCCAGCTGCTCTGCGAGCAGGTGGTGGGGCGGGCGTTGCGACGGCAATCGTACGAGCTCAACGACCAGGGCCTGTTCGACGTCGAGTACGCCGACGTGCTGGGCATCCCCTTCGACTTCACCGCCAAGCCGGTGGTCGCCCCGCCGCAGCCGCCGCGCGAGACGGTGCGGGTGCGCGCGGTGCGCCCCGATCGCGACGCACTCGAGATCGTCTTCCCGCGCGTCCAGGGCTACCGGGTCGAGCTCCCGAACGACCAGGTAACCGCCACCTTCGACGAAGACTCGACGCTGCGCCTCACGCCCGACATGGTCGGGTCGACCCAGACGCTCAACTCCGGCATCATCGGCCAGACGGTGCAGCTCGACCTGGTGCACACCGGTGCGGTGCGCACTTCGACGATCGTCTTCGAGCTGACGGGTCGGCTCCTGGAGCGCTGGCGCGACCCGGGCGAGGCGCCGCGCACCAACCTGTTCGGTCCGCTGTCGGTGATCGCCCGCCGCTGGCTCGCGGAGCACCTCGAGTGCGTCGGCGGCACCACCCCGGCGCAGCTCATGTACCGCACGATCGCCGACCTCGCCTGCGACCGCATCGTGCAGGCCCTCGTCCGCGCGCCCGCCGGCGGCAAGCGGGTGCTCGCCATCCCCGACGCCTTCGAGCCGCGAGGCAGCAGCGCCGCCGTCAACTTCACCACCACCAAGACCGATCGCTGGGAGACCTCGCCGCAGCACTGCCACGTCAACTGGGCTGTGCTCGACAGCGGCTGGGAAGGGGAGTTCTGCCGCGCGGTGGAGCAGCACCCAAAGGTGCTCGCCTACGTCAAGAACCACGGGCTCGGTTTCGAGGTGCCGTACCTGCACCAGGGGCAGCGGCGCCAGTACCGCCCCGACTTCATCGTCCAGGTCGACGACGGCCGCGGCGCCGACGACCCGCTCCACCTGGTGGTCGAGATCAAGGGCTACCGCGGCGAGGACGCCAAGGACAAGAAGGCCACCATGCTCACCCAGTGGGTGCCCGGCGTGAACGCCCTGGGCACGTACGGCCGCTGGGACTTCGTCGAGTTCACCGACGTCTGGTCGATCGACGCCGACCTCCGGGCCAAGGTCGCGGAGGCCGTTGGTCGCGTCCTCGGCGACCCTAGGCGCGCGCCCGGCCAGGGCGCCACC
>JAGXHO010000195.1 GCA_024636105.1 Trueperaceae bacterium
ATCCGCGACCCCGGCTGCGACCGCGGCTGCGACCCCGGCTGCGACGCCGGCCGCGACCCCGGTCCCGACCGCGACGCCGACGCCCGCCGCTGCGGCCCCCGCTCCGGCGGCCTCCGGTCCGCTCCCCAGCGCATCGTCCGACGACGAGGCGCCGTTCCGGGTGTCGGTCGGCGCGTTCGGCAACGCGGACAACGCCACTCGCCTCGCCGCCACGTTCCGCGACGCTGGGTACCCGGTCTTCACCGGCCAGCAGGGCGCCTTGACCATCGTGCTCGTCGGCCCGTACGCCAGCGAGAGCGACGCGCAGCAGGTCGCCTCGCGCATCGCCGCCGGCGGGTTCGGCATCGCCCCGGTCGTCTACCGCTTCCGCCCCGACGCGCCGACGCCGGGGGCCTCGACGCCCGCACCGGGCGCGGCCACCCCTGCCGTCGCTCCGGCCGTCGCTCCGGCCGTCGCTCCGACCCCTGCGCCGGCCCTCGCTCCGGCCGTGCCCCCGGCGCCCGCCGCGGCCGCTGCTCCGGCACCGATCGCGACGGCATCGAGTGGCCGCTCGCTCCAGGTCGGCGCTTTCGCCGACGCCGGTTCCGCGCGCCCGTTGCAGGAGCGTCTCGAGACGGTCGGGTTGCGCGCCTTCGAAGTGCGCGAGGACGGGCTCACCAAGCTCCTCGTCGGCCCGTTCGACGCGGACGGCTTGGCGGCGGCGCGAGCGCGCCTGGCCGAACTGGGCATCGAGAGCTTCCCTCGCTGATGTCGAACCCCGGCGTGCCGTCGGCCACGGTCGGACGGTTGGTCACCTACCTGCGGCTGCTCACGGAGATCGAGGAGGAAGGCACGCGCACCACGTCGTCCGACGAACTGGCGACCCGCGCGCACGTGTCCGCCTTCCAGGTCCGCAAGGACCTCGCCTACTTCGGGCGATTCGGCACCCGCGGAGCCGGCTACACGGTCGCGACCCTGCGCCGCGAGCTGCGGCGCATCCTCGGGCTCACCCGACCCTGGACCGTGGCGATCATCGGCATGGGGCGCTTGGGTCAGGCGCTCGCCGATTACCCGAACTTCGACCTGTACGATTTCCGTTTGCGCGCAGCGTTCGATGCCGACCCAGCCAAAGCCGGCCTCCACGTCGGCGGGCTCGTGGTCGAACCCGTCGCGGCGCTCGCGGAGCGGGTCGCCGAGCTGGGCGTCGACATGGCGTTCCTCACGGTGCCCGCATCGTCCGCCCAGGTTGCGGCGGACGCGCTCGTAGCGGCGGGCGTGCGTGGGATCCTGAACTTCGCTCCGGCGGTCCTCGACGTGCCCGATACCGTGCACGTCGAGCCGATCGACTTCCTCGCGGGGCTGAAGCGGCTCGCGTACCACATGGTCGGTCCCGCCGACGACGCCGCCGCCGTCCGCTGAGCGTCGGCGCGGTACCCTGTCGCCTCGTGGACCCTGCCGTCGTCGACCGCCTCGCTCGCTTCGAGACCCGCCTCCAAGCCGAGTTGCGCTCGGACGTCGCCTTCATCGAGGCGATCGGCGCGGACCTCTCCGGGGCGGGCGGCAAACGCCTGCGGCCGACGCTCGCGTTCCTCGCGGCCGACTTGGTCGGCGCCGACGAGGAGCGGGCGATGCTCGTCGCGCTGGCGGTCGAGCTCCTCCACTCCGCGTCGCTGCTCCACGACGACCTGATCGACGACGCCGACACCCGGCGGGGCGGCGTCGCGGCCTTCCGGCGCTACGGCAACGTCGTGTCGGTGATGTCGGGCGACTTCATGCTCGCTCGGGTGCTCGGGCTCCTCGCCCAGACCGGGAGCGCGAGCTTCACGCAGCTGATGTCGGAGACGGCGGCGCGCATCTGCGAGGGCGAGGTGCTCCAGTTCCAGGCGGCGACCCTCGAGACCCACGATTTCGCGACGTACCGGAACGTGATCGAAGGCAAGACCGCAGTCCTGCTCGCGACCGCGCTCGAGGGCCCGGCGCTGCTCGCGAGCGCGCCGGAGCCCCAACGCGTGGCGCTCCGGCGCTTCGGGATGGCGTACGGCCGGGCGTTCCAGATGCAAGACGATCGGCTCGACCTGCTCGGCGACGAGGCGCTCCTCGGGAAGCCGGTGGGTGGCGACCTGCGCGAAGGGAAGGCGACCTACCCGGTCTTGGCGCTGTTCGACGCCGGCATCGACGAGCCGCGCGCGCTGCTGCGGCGCCACGCCCGCCAGCCCGGCGACGTCGAGCGCGTGATCGAGCTCCTCCGAGCGCACGGCGCCGACGTCCGCGCCGCCGAGGCGATCGCCGCCGAAGCGCGCGACGCGATCGCCGCGCTCGCGGTGTTCCCGCCCTCGCCGGCGCGCGCCGCGCTCGAGGGTTTGGCGCGCCGCGAGCTCGAGCGCACCGTCTGATGGGCGCCACGGGCGCGCTCAACCGTCGCGCAGCCGCCGTGCGTGGACCACGTCGAACCCCAACAGGAAGCCGCCCTGGGCCAGCACGCCCAACCCGTGGCCCACGCCCTCCGGGGTGCGCCACAGCGCGAGCACCAGGAGCGCCGCGGCCAAGTAACCGACGTCCAGACCCGCGTTGATCCAGAGGAGCCGGCGCAGGCGGCGGCGTTCGGGCGGCGCACGCTCCGGGTCGGCGACCGCTCCGCGCGCGTGCGCACGACGTAGGGCGATCGCACCCGCGATCGCGATCCCGCCGTCGATCGCGCCCCAAACCAGGAACTGCAGGCCGAACGCACGCGCCAGGGCGCCGTCTGCCAGCAGCACGAGCGCACCGCCCACGAGGAGGCTCGCCACCGCCCACGCCCCGAGCTGGCGGCCGATCCGCGCGGAGGCGCGCCAGGGGTCGAGGGGGTCGCCGGCGGGCGACGGACCGTCGGGTGGCGCAGGGATCACCCGACCAGCGTACGTCGCAGGGCACGCTCGGGCGCCCGGCCGTTCGCTCGGCGAGCCGTGCCGTCGGACGCGTCGGACCGACTGAGACCGGCGAGCGCGCTATGCTCGATGGCGATGCCTACGATCGACCGTGCACGAGTCCTCGAGTACTTCCACCAGCACCCGGAGCGCCCTTGGCACGTTCAGGACGTTCAGGAGAAGCTGACCATCGACGACCGGGACGAACTGAAGGAGGTGCTGGACGCGCTCGTGGCGAGCGGCGACCTCATCCGCACGCGGCGCCGCTCCTACGGGCTCCCCAAGGACATGAACCTGGTCGGGGGCCGCCTGCAGGTGACCTCCGGCGGGTACGGCTTCGTGATCGCCGACGAGCGCACGACCAAGGACCTGTTCGTTCCTTCCGACAAGCTCATCGGCGCCTGGGACGGAGATCGGGTGCTCGCTCGGCCCGACCCAGGCACCCCGGAGAACGGCAAGCCGTCCGGCGAGATCGTGCGCATCGTGGCGCGCGGCCACGACCAGGTGGTCGGCACGCTCGAATACGCGCGTGGCTACGCCATCCTGCGCCCCGACTCGGTGCGCCTCCGCGAGCGCGTCCTGCTGGCGCCCGAATCGGTCGGCGCCATCGAGGCCGGCACCCGCATCGTCGGCCGCATGGTGTGGCCAGAGGCGTCGGGCGAGAAGGAGCCCTTCGCCGAGGTCTCCGAGGTGCTCGGCGTCGCCGACGATCCCGAGGTCGAGACCCGTGCGGTCATCGTCAAGTACGGCCTCGAGGACGAGTTCGCCGAAGACGTGCTCGAGGAGGCGGCGAGCTTCGGCACCACGGTGCCCAAGACGGCGCTGCGCGGCCGGACCGACCACCGCGAGGTCCCGACCTTCACGATCGACGGCGCCGACGCCAAGGACTTCGACGACGCGCTCTCGGTGGAGCGCAGCGGTGGGCGCGGCAAGGCGCAGCGCTACCGAATCGGCGTGCACATCGCGGACGTGAGCCACTACGTCATCGAGGGCTCCGTACTCGACGCGTCCGCCAAGGCGCGCGCCACCTCGGTCTACCTGCCCGGGCGCGTGCTCCCCATGCTCCCCGAGGCGCTCAGCAACGGCCTCTGTTCGCTCGTCGAGGGCGAGGACCGGCTGTCGCTGTCGTGCTTCGTCGAGATCGACCGCGACGGCACGGTCCACGACGTCTCGTTCGCCGAGTCCGTCATCCGCAGCGACGCGCGCCTCACGTACGACCACGTGCAGGCGTTCGCCGAGGGGGAGCGCCTCCCCGAAGGCAAGCGCAAGCTCGAGCGCGACGTCAAGGTGCTGCTCGACCTCGCCGAGGTCCTGCGCGCCTTGCGCATCGGCGCCGGGGCGCTCGACTTCGACTTCACCGAAGCCAAGGTCGACGTCGACGAGCGCGGCGACCTGCACCTGACGCCCATCCGCAGCAACGCGGCGCGGCGGTTGGTCGAGGAGATGATGCTCCTCGCGAACCGGCTGGTCGCCAAGGAGCTGAACGACGCCGACGTCCCCACGCTCTACCGCGTGCACGAGGACCCCAGCACCGAGAAGGTGCAGGCGCTGCAGAAGGCGCTGCAACGGCTCGGCTACGAGGTCGACCTGGACGACCCGACGCCCGCCGACCTGCAACGGGTCCTGAAGCAGGCCGCAGGCAAGCCCGAACAGCAGATGGTCAGCGTCCTGCTGCTGCGCTCGCTCAAGCAGGCGCGGTACGCCGCCGACAACCTCGGCCACTTCGGCCTCGCCTTCGAGCACTACCTGCACTTCACCAGCCCCATCCGCCGCTACCCCGACCTCATCGTCCATCGGGTGCTCCGCGCGCGGCTTCGCAAGAAGCTCACCAAGGCGCTGCAAGGGCGCTGGGTGGACGCCTTCCCGGCCCTCGCCGACCACGTCAGCGAGCGCGAGCGCAAGGCCGAAGAGGCCGAGCGCGACCTCACCAAGTACTTCCACGCCGTCTGGGCGCGCGACCACGTGGGCGAGCGCTTCTCGGCCACCGTGACCGGCGTGACCAACTTCGGCGTGTTCCTGGCGCTGCCCAACGGCATCGAGGGCCTCATGCACGTCTCGCAACTCGACGACGACTACTACGTCTTCCTCGAGGACAGCCTGATGCTCATGGGCAAGCACACGCGCAAGCGCTACCGCATGGGCGACCGCGTGGACGTGAAGGTGCTCTACGCGAACCCGGTCAACCGGCAGATCGACCTCCTCCCTGGCGCGTCCGAGATGCCCGAGGTGAGCGCCGAGGTCAAAGAAGTCGCTGCGGGCCTCACCGCACCCAAGCCCGCGAAGCTCAAGGCACCGCGCGACGCGATCACCGACGCCGACGCGCCGAGCACGCAGCGCGCGCTGCCGGGC
>JAGXHO010000196.1 GCA_024636105.1 Trueperaceae bacterium
ACCGGGGTGATGGATGGCGTCGGGCCGATGCCGGCGCAGGCCACGAGCACCAAGCCGAACACGAGCGCGGCGAGCAGCGATGAAACGAGGGGACGGATGGATCGCAAGGTGGGTCCTCCTGGCGGTGAACGGCGTGCCGGGGGCGTGCGTTCGCCCCCGGCGTCGTCCGGCGACGGGTCTTAGCCGCTTGGTTCGATGTTCTGGTTGACGCGGAACAGGTACGCCGGGTCGTAGGTGGCCTTGATCCGCGCGAGGCGCGGGTAGTTGTCGCGGTACGTCGCGCGGACGCGTTCTTGGCCCTCGTCCATCATGAAGTTGACGTAGGCGCCGCCCGAGGAGTGCGGATGCAGCGCGGTCCAGTACGCCTTCGCCCAGTCGGCCAGCACGTCGGCCTTGGCGGGATCCGGATCGACGCCGACGATGACCTGCGCCCAGTTCGCCTCGCGGTAGCTCCAGGGCGTCTCGTCGTCGGCCACGTCGTGGGCCGCGCCGTCGATGGGGTAGAGGTGCATCGAGGACTGCATCGTCGGCAGCTTGGCGGCGTGCTCCACGTGCGCCGCGATCGCCGCGTCGCTCAGCTCGTCGAAGAAGTCCGCGCGCCAGTACCACTGGTGCCCCGGCGGGTAGAGCCCGTCGAACGCACCCTGGAGCGCCGGGAACGGCATCGCGTGGACCCCGTGCAGGAGGGGGGTTCCGAACGCGGCGACGGGCGCGAAGACCTCGTCGGCGCGCTCGGGTGGGCCGGTGTAACACCACACGATGCCGCAGACCTTCCGGTGGTGGAGGTGTTCGGGGAACGGCGGTCCGGGCGGCACTGTCAGGAAGGCGAAGAACCCGGTCAGGTCGCGTGGCGCCTCGCGGATGAAGGTGCGGTACCAGCGCATCACGTCCGCGGCGTCGTCCAGGCTCCACAGGGTCGGTCCGCCGACGATGGTCGCCACGGGGTGCGCTCGGAACAAGAACGAGGTGACCACCCCGAAGTTCCCGCCGCCGCCCCGCACCGCCCAAAAGAGGTCCTGGTGCTCGTGCGCGTTGGCGGTCACCATGCGGCCGTCGGCGAGCACGACGTCGACCTCGAGCAGGTTGTCGATCGTGAGCCCGTGGCGCCGGGTGAGGTGGCCGAGTCCACCGCCGAGCGTCAGGCCGCCGACGCCGGTGGTCGAGATGATGCCGCTCGGGACCGCGAGGCCGAAGGCGTGGGCGGCGTGGTCGACCTTGCCCCAGGTGGCGCCCCCCTCGACCCGCACCGTCCGAGCCTCGGGGTCGACGCGGACGCCGTTCATACCGGCCAGGTCGATCACCAGGCCGTCGTCGACGCTGCCCAGGCCGCCGCCGTTGTGGCCGCCACCGCGGACGGCCAGCGGCAGGCCGTGGTCGCGGGCGAAGGCGATGGCCGCCATCACGTCCGCGACGTCGAGGCAGCGCGCGATGAGCGCCGGACGCTTGTCGATCATGGCGTTGTAGAGCTTGCGCGCGTCGTCGTAGGCGTCGTCGCCTGCGCGGACGAGGTCGCCGCGCAGCGCGGCCGCGAACGCGTCGAGGGCTTCGGGAGCAAGGTCGGGCCGGGTCGTGGTCATGGGCGTCCTCTCGGGGAGGACTCGGGAACCCGTCCTCCTGGAGCAGGACCCTAGGCGATGGTCCGTTCCCCGGCCGTTGCCGCTATGGGAACGCCCCGGAACGGGTCCGAGGCGGGCGGGTCGGTCCGACGGGCGCGCGTCAGCGGAACATGGTGGGGTCGAGTTCGCGCACCACCGAGGCGCTGTCGAACGGCAGGCCGGCGCTGCGGGCGTGCTCCAGAAGGAGTTCGAGGTTGAGCGCCTCGTACTCGCAGTAGATCTTCCCCTCGTCGGCCGAGTAGTAGGAGCGGATCCAGCGAATCCCCGACATCTGCGCCAGCGCGTCATTGGAACCGTACCCGGCGGTCTGGATCTCCTCATCGGACAGCGAACCTACGGTGCGGTGGATCAGGTACTTCGGCATGGTGGTCCTCCCTCGTGCGCGCTGGTCCAGCCTACGCGGTGGCGCTGCCCCCGAGCATCGCGAGGGCCTCGACGGTCGACACCGCCCCGTCGACGTCGCCGCCGTCGCGCCGCAGCGCCAGCGACCGCTCCAGGCAGGCGCGAGCCTCGTCCAGGCGACCGGCGAGGCGGTAGCTCGACGCCAAGCTGGTGAGCACGAACGCCTCGCCGAGCCGGTCGTCGCCTGCGTGCGCGCGATCGACCGCGTCGCGCCCCGCGGCGATGCTCTCCTCGAGGCGACCGAGGTCGCGGTAGACGACCCCGAGGCTCGCGCGCGCGGCGATCGCCCGCTCGGGCATCTCGGCACGCTCCGCCGTCGCGAACGCGTTTCGGTACGCTTCTGCGGCCCGCTCCAGGTTGCCCGTGCCCCAGTTCAGCGCGCCGAGTTCCATCTGCACCAGGCCCAACCGGTGCACGTCGTGGAGTCGATCGAAGATCGCCTCGGCCGACTCGAGGCTCGATCTGGCGACCTCGGGCCGCCCCAACCGGCGCCGCGCCAAGCCGCCGTACAAGACCAACGCGTCGCCATGCCCGATCTCGTCCGCGGCGACGCCAGTCATGGCGAACGAGGCTTCCAGGAGCCTCGCAGCCGTGCCGTAACTCCGACCCGCGTCCTCGTACGCGCCCAGCCCTTCGTAGGCCACGCCAGCGCTGATTCGTGGGTACCCCTCGTGGCGAAAGTCGCCCGTCGCCGCTCCCTGAACCGTGGCCGCGGCGAAGTGGTCGAGCGCGTGCTGGTAGCGGCCCTGGCCGAGGTAGATCTTGCCGAGGCTCATGTGTTTCTCGACGACCAGGTGCTTGTCGTCCATCTGCAAGCAGATCGGGATCAGCTGCTCCAGCACGGTGGCGGCCTCCATCTCGTCGCCGCGCCGCAGGTGCATCCAGGCGCGCAGGTCCATGCGCACGTACCCTTCGAGGAGATCGCCGAGTTCGCCGTAGATCGAGGCCGCTTGCTCCGACCACCGTTCGGCCTCGGCGACGTCGTCGAGCCATCGGTACGCGTGCGAGAGGTTCTCGGCGGTGGCCGCGAGCGCCCGCTGGTGCCCGAGGTCGCGGTGGATCGCCATCGCCGCGAAGCTGGCGTCGATCACCGCCTGATAATCGCCGCGCATCCACGCCAGGTAGGCGACCTCCCGGTAGACCCGTGCCCGGGCGCCGCCGTCGCCGAGCTGCTCGAACAAGGCGTCGGCCCGCTCGAACGCTTCCGTCGCGCCGGACCGGTCTCCCTGCACCGACCGAACCGCCATGCGCTTCAGCGCCGCTTCCGCCCGCTTCCGGGTATCGCCGATCCGCTCGGCGAGGACCGTGAGTCGTTCGATCACGTCGATCCACTCGGGTCGCCGGTCCATGAACTCAAGCAGGCGCTCGACGACCTGCAACGTCTCGAAACGCTTGACGTCCGGCTCGTCCAGCCGATGCGCGATCGCCAGCATGCGCGTGCAGGCAGACCGCGCCACCTCCCAAGCGCCGCTCGCCTCGGCGATGCGCGCCGCGACGCCAAGGTGGTCGTAGGCTTGCGGCCACAGCTCGGCGCGAAGGAAGTGGTGGGCGAGCTCGGCCTCGTCGGCACCTTCCGCTTCGAGGACCCGCACCACGCTCGCGTGCAGCGCACGCCTGGCGGGCGGCCCCAAACCCTCGTAGATGGTCTGGCGCAGCTTGTCGTGCGAGAACGCGTACGCCCCGTCCGCCGATCCGACGATCAGGCCGGCCGCCACGAGCGGCTCGAAGGTCGACCACAGGTCGGTCGAGACGCCGTCGAGGACGCGCTCGAGGTGGGTGTACTCGAAGCCGCGACCGATGACGGCGGCGGCGTCGAGGACGGTGCGAGCATCGGCTCCGAAGGACTGATAGCGCGCCCAGATCAGCGAGCGGACCGACTCCGGGACGGCGGCTTCCGCGAGGCGCTCGCGGCTCGGCGTCGCGACGCGCCGGTCGGCGTCCGGTTCGAGCAGGTGCGTGTCGCGCAGCCAGCGGAGGTACTCCAAAACGTAGAACGGGTTGCCTTCCGACTCGCCGTGGACGAACTCCGCGAAGTGCTCGAGGTCGGGCCCTTCACCGCCCAGGACCTCGGCCACGAGGTGGCGGGTCTGTCCGGCATCGAAGCGGTCCAGGCGCACCGTTCGGATCGCCCGCCGCTCGGCCAGCTGCGCTCTCCAGCGTTCGAGCACGACCCGGTCCTCCCGGCGGTGGCTGACCACGATCAGGACGCGCTCGTCTCGGATGCGGTGGGCGGCGTAGGCGAGGAACTCGAGCGTCGCGGCGTCGGACCACTGCAGATCGTCGACGAACAGCACCGCGCCGCGCCCATCCGCCGCGGCGTCGACGAGCCGTGCGGTCAGCGCCCGATGCACGCTGCCACGATCGCGCTGCTCGGACGCCGCGAAGCGGTTCGCGTCCGGAATGCTCGCGACCGGTTCGCCGCCGAGGACGCCCAGCGCCGCTCGCACCGGCTCCAGGGGCGCGCTCAGGTCGCGCTCGTAGCAGCGGCCGGCGAACGCCGCGACGCCGTCCGGCAGGCCCGCCAGGAACGTTTCGACGAGGCGGGTCTTGCCGACGCCTGCCTCACCCTCCACCGCCACGACCCCGCCTTCGCCGGCGAGCGCCGACGCGAGGCGCTCGTCGAGCTTGGCGAGCTCGGCGCGACGGCCGAGGAACGACGGCGTACCCCAGGCCGATGGGGTGGGGCGCGGCGCCTGCCGCGGCGAGCCGGCGGGCGGATCGGCGCCGCGCGCGGCGTCCGTGACCGCTCGGTGCAGCGCGCGTATGGCGCCGTCGGGCTCGACGCCCAGCTCGGCACCGACGTCGCGGGCGTACGCCGCGTACACGCGCTCCACCGCGTCCACGCGCCCGGCGGCCGCCAGGCTCCGCATGCAGCAATGCACGGCGCGCTCGTCGAGCGGATCCGTCCGCAAGAGCGCCAGCGAGAGCTCGGCGGCCTCATCGGGTTCGGACGGATCGAGCTGCGCGCAGCGGGCGACGACGCCCTCGACGAGCTGCGTTCGGTGCTCCGCGCGCTCGTGGTCGAGCCACGCCGCGAACTCGCTCGTCGCCCCGGCGTCGAGCCCTTCGAGCAGCGGTCCGCGGGACAGCGCCAGCGCGGCGGCGGGGTCTTGATCGCGCAGGGCGTCGCGCCACGCATCGAGGTCGGACGCCACCTGCCAACGGAACCGGTCGCCGTCGGCCACGACGCCGTCCACCTGGTGGCGCGCGCGATGGAGCAGCTTTCGCAGGTTCCGGCGGCCGACCGCGTCCACGCGGTCCGGCCAGAACAGGAAGATCACCTCGTCGCGCGACACCCAGCCGGCGCGGACCGCCAGGTACGCCAAGAAGCGGTGCAGCTGGGTTGCGCCGAGGTAGCTGGTTCGTCCTTCCTCGCGCAGTTCCGGACGGCCGAAGAGCCGTACGGCATCGGGGGACATGCCGGAGTGTAGACCGGCTGGCGCGACGCCTCCTTGGAGTACGCGGTTGGGCAAGGGGCTCCGATCGGCCCGCCGGGTCGTGCTCGCCACGGCCACACCTCCGCTGTCGAATCGGGTCGTGCTGCCGCTCAGATGAGCTCGGCGAGGCGTGCGGCGACGGCCGCGGCCCCGTGGG
>JAGXHO010000197.1 GCA_024636105.1 Trueperaceae bacterium
AGGCGGTCGAGAACCTCGATCGGTTCGGACCCCACACGCCTGGCCGCGTCGCTCAGGAGCACCCGGAAGAAGCGTCGGTGCGCGCCTCTCGCCTCCTCGATCAACGCCACGTCCGTGCGTTCGCGCAGGTAGGTCCGCACGAGCGGATGGAAGCCGAAGCGCCCTCGCCCGCTGCCGTCGCTGCGAACGAGGGCTTGATCGACGAGCTGAAGGAGGAGCGGGAGCGATACGCCGGCGACGGCCGCCGCGGCGTCGAACTGGAAGCCCGATTGGAACACGCTCAACCGAAGGAGGGCGTCGCGTTCACGCTCGCCGAGGAGCCTCCAGGTCGGCTCGAAGGCCGAGCGCACGGCACGGTGGCATTCGGGGACGTCGACCGGTCCATGATCGAGGACGTCGAGGGTGTCCGCGAGCGACGTTCGGATGGCGGCAACGCCGAGGACGCGCGTCATGCTCGCCGCCAGCTCGATGCCGAGCGGGTACCCCTCCAGTTCCGCGCAGAGCGCTTCGATGGCATCGAGGTCCCTCGCCGCCGCTTCCGGCGGGAACCCGACCCGCTCAGCACGCTCGACGAAGAGGCGCGCCGCATCCGACGGATGCCCGCCGGTGCGCGCGGTGGCGAGTCCCGCGAGCTCGACGGTGCGCTCCTCGGCGAGCCCCAACCGGGAGCGGCTCGTCACCAAAAGGCGCACGTTGGGCGCCGAACGAAGCAGCACCGCCAAGTCCTCGACCGCGGGTAGGACGTGCTCGAAGTTGTCGAGCACCAAGAGCGCCTGCCACCCCGCGATCGCGTCCGCGAGCGCGGCGGCGCTGGAGCCCGCGGCCGCCGGGAGCGCGAGCCGCGCGGCGATCGCCGAGGCGACCGCGCTCGGCTGCGGCACGGACTCGAGCGGCACGACCACGACCCCATCGCGAAAGCGCTCCGGCTCGTGGGCCGTCAGGCGCTCGGCGAGGCGCGCCGCGAGCCGGGTCTTCCCCACCCCACCCAAACCGAAGAGCGTGACGAGCCGCTGCTCAGGGTCGCGAAGCAGGGCGTCGAGCGCCCGGAGTTCGTCCTGCCGTCCGAAGAACGGGATGTTCCGATGCGGCGCCTCGGCCACTGCCGTGCGCGCTCGAGCACGCCGCTCGATCCGCGGCCGCTCGAGGTCGAGGCCGTACCCGTCGGCCAGCTCACGCAGCTGCACGGCCTCCGGCAACCCCAACTTCTCGAGGACCGGCAGCGCGCTCGCCAGCTCGTCCATCTCGAGCTCCGGGGCGTCGCGCAGCGAGACCGCGTGGAGGGCGAGCTGCCGCGCGTCCTCCAACCGCCCCTCGCCGAGCGCCGCCCGCGCCCGGTGAAGCGCCGCCGACCGCACGCGCCGCGCGATCGCCTCGCGGGTGGCGAAGAGCCAGTCTTCGAGGTCGACGCCGAGCTCCACGTCGAGGCCGTCCAGGAAGGGGCCGTCGTAGGCGGCGAGGACCGCCTCGTAGCGGTAGGCGTCGAAATCGGCGAGCAGGTCGGTGGCGTCGCACGGGATGCGGCTGGCGATGCGGTCGTCGGGGAGGAGGTCGACGACCTCCGCCTTGCGCAGATGGCGCAGGCTCGTCGAGAGGCTGTCGCGCGGGTCGTCGGCGTCGCGGAAGAAGACGTCGGACAGCTCGCGCCGGCTGGTGGGACCGTTCAGCGCGAGGTACGCGAGCTTCAGCAGCGGCTTCGGACGCGTCAGCGACGCGCCCTCGAGCCGAAGAGCCCCGAGCGTCCTCAACTTCATGAGACGCTCATCCTAGGGGACGTTCGTCCCGAAGGCAAGTACGGGCGGGGCCGAAGCCTGCGGCGCGCTGCTCAGCAGGCATGCGCGTGACGCCTTCCACGACCGATCGCCACCGCACCGGCTAACCTTCCGTCCGACCATGGCGCCACCGACGACGACCCAGTACTCCACGGCCTCGAGCCTCGACGGCTTCGTTGCCACCCCCGACCACGACCTGGGGTGGCTGCTCCAGTTCGGCGACGCTGGCAGCGGCTACGACGCCTTCTACCGGGAGGTCGGGGCGGTCGCGATGGGGTCGTCCACCTACAGCTGGCTGCTTCGGCACCACGTGCGGCCGGAAGGGCGCGCGCCGCAGCCTTGGCCGTACGCGGTGCCGGCGTGGGTCTTCACGAGCCGCGAGCTCCCGACCGTCGACGGCGCCGACGTGACCTTCGTCCGTGGCGACGTTCGCCCCGTGCACGCGGCGATGGTCGCGGCGGCCGCCGGCAAGAACGTCTGGATCGTCGGCGGCGGCGACCTGGCGGGCCAGTTCCTCGACGCCGACCTGCTCGACGAGCTGATCGTCCAGGTGGTGTCGGTGACGCTGGGCGCGGGCGCGCCGCTCCTCCCCCGACGCGTCGCGACGCCGCCGCTGCGGCTCGTCTCGGCGACGCCGTACGGCGCGGCGTGGGTCGAGCTGCGCTACGAGGTCCCCAAAGGCGCCGCATGAACCGTCCCCCGGTCCTCTTCGTCCACGGCTACTCGAGCGGCCCGGGTGCCTTCGACACCTGGCGCCGCATCCTGACGGAACGCGGCCGCGACCCCGCGCGGCTCATCGACGTGCATTACGAGTCGCTCGTCCAAGCCGTCACCCTCAAGGACGTGGGCGAGGCGTTCGCGCACGCGATCGGCGCAGACCCGCGCCTCGACCCGGAGGAGCCCTTCGACGCGCTGGTCCACTCGACCGGCATGCTGGTGGTGCGCGCCTGGATGGCGCTCGACCCCGCGCGCCACCGGCGCCGGCTGCGCCACCTCGTCGCCCTCGCGCCCGCCACCTTCGGGTCGCCGCTCGCGCACAAGGGGCGCGGGTACGTGGGGAAGCTGCTGGTGGGGAACCGCGACCTGGGTCCGGACTTCCTGGCGGTGGGCGACGAGGTTCTCGACGGCCTCGAACTGGGGAGCCGCTTCACCTGGGACCTCGCCCACCACGACCTGGTCGGCCCCCGCGCCGAGGCGTTGCGCGATCTGCCCGGCCCGCGCACCTTCGTGCTGTGCGGGATCGACGGCTTCCGCGGGCTCAAGGGCCTCGCGAACGAGCCCGGCACCGATGGCGCCGTGCGGCTCGCGGGCACCGCACTCAACACCCGCAAGATCGCGCTCGACCTGACCCTGGACGCCGACGCCGGCCGCGAGGCCGAGCGCACCGTGACCGCCCCCTGGTCGGTGCCCGACGCGCCGCTGATCGCGCTCGCCGGGCTCAACCATGGCACCATCCTCAGCGAGCCGACCGCCAAGGCCGTCGACCTGGTCGCCCGCGCGCTCGACGTCGCCGACGACACCGACCACGCGGCCTGGCACGCGGACGCGACCGCCCACGGAGCGCGCGTGCTGCAGCAGGCGCAGCGCCGAGCGAAGCCGCTCGGACGCTGGCAGCAGCTCGTCGTCCGGGTGATCGACGAGCGCGGCGACGCGGTGCCCGACTACTACCTCGACTTCGTGCACCGCGCGCCGGGCGCGCGCCGCTGGCGGGTCATCGAGGGCGTGCGGATGCACGTCCACCCGTACGGCCGCGACCCCAGCCTGCGCTGCTTCCACCTCGACCTCGACTCGTTCGCCCTCCCGACCGGCACGACGCTCGGGCTGCGGCTCCTCGCCCACACGGGCTCCAGCCGGGTGCGCTACCGCGGCTACGCGAGCGCCTCGCTCGTCATGCACGCGTCGGTCGAGTCGGCCGTCGAGAGCGCCGCTTGGACGGCGGCGCTCGACCTGTCGCGGCTCGAACGGATCGAGCTCTTCTACCCGTTCACCACGACGCTCGTGGAGCTGACCATCGACCGCGATCCGGTCCAGGGCGCCGTCGTGCGGTTGGTCGGGCGATGAGCGGCCGCCGGCACCCCGCCTTCGCCCGCACCGACCACCGCCCCTGGCCGCAGCCGAAGGGTCCGTGGGCCTGGCGTCAGTCGTGGCGCGAGTTGCTCTTCGTGCATTGGCCGGTGCCCGCCGCGGCGCTGCGGCCGCTGGTCCCGGCGGGGCTGGAGGTCCAGGAGTTCGACGGGACGTCGTGGGTGGGCGTCGTCCCCTTCCGCATGGAGGGCGTGATGCGGCGGCCGTTCCCCGACCTGCCCGGCGTCTCCGCTTTCCCGGAGCTGAACGTCCGGCTCTACGTCGAGGCGGACGGCAAGCCCGGCGTCTGGTTCCTGAGCCTCGACGCCGCCAACCCGCTGGCCGTCTGGGCCGCGCGTCGCTTCCTCCACCTCCCGTACCACCTCGCCGACATCGCGATGGAGCGCGCGGGCGACGACCTCACCTTCGCCTCGCAACGACGTGGCGGGCCCGAGCGCTTCGACGCGCGGTACGGTCCGACCGGCCCCGACGAGGAAGCGGACCCGGGCACGCTCGAGCACTGGCTGACCGAGCGCTACTGCCTCTACGCCGCGGCACCGGACGGACGGCTGCTGCGCAACGAGGTCCACCACGCGCCCTGGCCGTTGCAGCCGGCGTACGCGCACCTCGAACCGAACACCCTACTCGCCGGCTTCGGCCTCGACGTGGGCCCCGGTCGGCCGCACGTCCGCTACGCCGCAGGCGTCGACGTGGTGGTGTGGGACGCGGACCCCGTGTGATCGGGATTGCGGAACCACGCGGGCGCAGCTTCGTCGGCAGCGACCGCGGGCAGCGCCGCGCCAGCGAGCTCCCGCAGCCGAACCACGTCGATCGTGTACGTGCCGCGTGCGCCGGCGGCCGCGTGCGCTCGTCGGAACTCGGCCATGGCGACCGACACGCTCGCACGCTGAGCACCGATGAGCGCCGCGAAGGCCTGGTGGTTGAGCCCGCAGGACAGCACCCGCCGCCCGTCGTGCCCGGGCTCCCCGAAGCGTTGCGCGAGGTCCACCATCGCGGCGGCCAAGCGCTCCTGGACGGGCCGGTACGCGCATGCCTGGTCGTCCCAGGCGGCGCGCAACCGCCGGACGACGCTCTGCGCCACGGCGACGGCGCGCACCGGATCGCTCCTCAAGTCGGTGACGAAGGTCGCACGGTCGCAGGCGGTGGCCGTCACGGTACCCAGCGCGACCGCGTCGGCGACCAGGGTCTCGTGCCCGAGCGCCGCCTCGACGCCGAGCAAGTCGCCGGCGCCCACGACCGCGAGGATCCGGTCGCGCCCGTCGAAGGCGGGCACGACGAGTTTGACCAAGCCCTGTTCGATCTTCAGCACGTCGCCGACGTCGCCGGCGTGCAGAAGCGTCTCCCCGCGGCGGTAGCGCCGCCGCACCGCACGTGCATCGCCAAGTCGAACGGGGGCGTCGAAGCGCAGGATCGGCGGGCTCGGGTGCATGGTCGACCTCCTGTGCCGGTCAACGTAGGGCGGGACGCGTCCCGACGGCATCCCGAACGTTCCCCGATTCGTCACGGGCCATGCCGACCGACCGTGATGCGGCCGTGAAGGCCCCCATGGGAGACTGACGCATGCAGCGACGCACCGTGGTCGTGGTCGAGGACGACCGCGACATCGCCGAGCTCGTGCGCGGCGCCCTCGCCGAGGCCGGGTGGGCGGTGCGCGTCGTACGCGACGGCGCGTCGGGCCTCGAGGCCGGGCTCGATGCCGCCACCGACCTGGTCGTGCTCGACCTGATGCTGCCGGGCATGGACGGACTCGACGTGGCCCGACGGTTGCGCGACGCTCGACCCGAGTTGCTGCTGCTCATGCTGACCGCGAAGGCGACGGAGCTCGACCGCGTGCTCGGCCTGGAGATCGGCGCCGACGATTACGTGACCAAGCCGTTCAGCCTCCGCGAGCTGCAGGCGCGCGTCAAGGCGCTCGTCCGGCGCCAAGAGGCGGCGCGCGACGCGCCGACGGCGGGCGCACGGATCGAAGTGGGGCCGCTGTCGATCGACCCGGCGGGTCGGTCGGCGACGCTCGACGGCGCCGCCGTCCACCTCACGCAGCGCGAGTTCGACCTGCTCGCCTTCCTGGCGCGGCACGCCGGCCAGGTGTTCTCGCGCCACGAGCTGCTCGACCGGATCTGGGGCGCGGGCTTCGACGGCTACGCGCACACGGTCAACTCGCACATCAACCGGCTTCGGACCAAGGTCGAGCGCGACCCCACCGATCCGCAGCTCATCCAGACCGTTTGGGGCCGCGGCTACAAGCTGGTGGCGCCCAGCGATCCACGTCCGTGAGGCGACCGCTCGGCCTCCACCTACGGCTGGCGGCGGTGCTCGTGGCGATCCTGGTCCCGGCGGGCGCCGCGTTGGTGGCAGCCTCGCTCTCGGCGGCGCGCTCGTACCACGCGGAGGTCACGCAGCGCCAGAACGCTGCCCTGGCGCGCAACCTCCTGTCCGATGCATCCGACCTGGACGCCGGCGCGCTCATGGGGGACGAGCTCGACGAGCTGATCAAGATGCTCGGCATGGCCAACCCGGGCGTCGAGATCTACCTGGTGGACCCGGCGGGCCGCGTCCTGCAGGCGCCCTCGCTCGGACCGCTCGCCAGCGAGCGCGTCGACCTGGAGGCCGTCGCGCGCTTCGAAGAGGTCGCGGCCGGGAACGGTGGTTTCCCGGTTCTCGGCACCGATCCGCGGCGCGGCGGACGCGCTCCGTTCTCGGCCGCCGCGCTCACGGGAGGCGGGTACCTCTACGTGGTGCTGACCGACGAGGCGCGCGCCACGCTGCTGCGGAGCGTGCAGACGAGCACCACGCTGCGCTTGATCGCCTGGGGCGGCGGGCTCGGCGTGGCCGTGGTGGTGCTCGTGGGGATCGGGGCCTTCTCGCTCCTGACGCGCCGCTTGCGCCGGCTCGGCGCCGCGGTCCGCGGCTTCGACCCGGCGACCGGGGCGCTCGACCTCGCCGAGAGCGACCGCGCCTCGCCGCCGCGCGACGAGATCGACCAGCTCGGCCATGGGGTCGCTGCGCTCGGCGAGCGGGTGCGCGCCCAGATCGACGCCCTCGCCGATGCCGACCGCGCCCGCCGCGAGCTGATCACGAACGTGTCCCACGACCTGCGCACGCCGCTCACCGCGCTGCACGGATCGCTCGAAGCGGCGGGCGACCTCGTCGAGCGAGCTGGGGCGAACGCCGCCCTGACCGTCCATGTCGAGACCGCGCGCCGCAACGCCGAGCGGCTCGGTCGCCGGATCGATCAGCTGTTCCTGCTGGCCACGCTCGATGGCCCGGAGCCGCCGCTGCACGTCGAGCCCTTCCCCCTCGTCGACCTCGTCCAGGACGTCGTCCAGCGGTTCGAGCCGCACGCACGCAGCCGCGGCGTCGCGCTGACGGCCGAGGTCGAGGCGGGGCTTCCCTTCCTCACCGCCGACCTCGGGCAGGTCGAGCGCGCGCTGTCGAACCTCGTCGACAACGCGTTGCGCCACACCCCGGCGGGCGGCACGGTCGCCGTGATCGCCGAGCGCGACGGACCGTGGGTGCGCCTCGCCGTCGCGGACACGGGGCCGGGGCTCGCCCGGGAGCACCACTCGGCGGTGTTCGAACGCTTCTACCGGGTGGAACGCGATCGCGGCGGTGAGGGCACCGGGCTCGGACTCGCGATCGTGCGGCGCATCGCCGAGGTGCACGGCGGGAACGTCGGGGTCGAGAGCACGCTCCGGCAGGGGTCGCGCTTCTGGCTGACGCTGCCGCTCGTCGCCCCGTCGCCGGTGCGGATCATGGATGGCGTCCGCGGTTAGGCAGCGCGCCCAGGCCGCAGGTACGCGACCCAGTAGACCCCCGCGACGAGCAGCGTCCCGCCGACGACGTTGCCGGCGGTGACGGCGGCCAGGTTGGCGGCCATGGCAGCGGCGGGCACCGCGCCTGCGCCGGCCAGCGCCGCGCCGTACGGCAACAGGAACCAGTTGGCCACCACGTGCTCGAAACCGAGCGCGACGAACGCGGCGACCGGCAGCAGCACCGCCACCGCCTTGTCGGTCACGCTGCGACCGCCCATGGCCAGCCACACCGCCAGGCACACCAGCGCGTTGCACAGCACCCCGCGCGCGAACGCCTCACCCATGGTCAAGCCGACCTTGGCGGTGGCCACCTCGACGGCGGTGGCGCCGAGGGCGCCGCCGCCCAGCGTCTCGATGCCGGCCCACACGACCAGCACCACCGTCCCGAGGGCGCCCACCGCGTTGCCCAGGTACACCAGGACCCAGTTGCGCAACACGTCGCGCACGCCGATCCGACCGCTCGCCCACGCCATCGCCAAGAGGTTGTTGCCGGTGAAGAGCTCCGCGCCGCCCACGACCACGAGCACCAGCCCGAGCGCGAACGCGACGCCGCCGAGCATTCGCGTCGGACCCAGACCCAGGTCCGATCCGGTGACGGTGATCAGGTAGAAGACCGACCCGAGGGCGATGAAGGCGCCGGCGAGCACCGCCAGCACCACGAGCGTCACCGCGTCCAGGCGGGCCTTCGCCACCCCCTGACGCTCGACCAGGTGCGCGATCTCGGCGGGCGGATGGGCGTCGGACGTGGGGGTCGCGGAGGTCTCCAGCGTCAACCCTCGACCTCGATCGTCACCCTCAGGTTCCCACGGCGGGTCTCGCCGTGGACCTCGAGCACCCGGAAGCGCCCCAACCCGTCGGCCCATACCTCGTCGCCAGCGGCCGCTTCCGCGCTCTTTCCGGCCCGCACGCCGTTCACGTGCACCCGGCCCGCCGCGATGCCCTTCGTGAACCAGCTGCGCGAGACGCCGAACGCCTTGGCGCCGACCGCGTCGACGCGCAGCGACGGGACCACCGCGTCCCGCCGGCGCGTGCGCCCCTGGGCGAGGCGCTCGAGTGGCACCTCGACGCCTGGCGCCCCCGCGGGACGCAACGCCACGAGCGCGGCCACGACGTCGGCCGTCGCCACGACCGCGGCCCCGTCCGCATCGAGCACCACATCGCCGAGAGCCCCGGCCTCGACGCCCGCCGCGGTGGCCGACGCCCGAACCGTCCCCTCGTCGCGGACCTGGGCGAACCAGACCGCCGTCAGGCGCGGACCGGCGTGGGGAATCTGATCGGGGTGCGCGGTCACCACCCGGCGGTCGGCCGCCGGTAGGCCCCCGTCGACGCTGACGCCCACGCCCGCACGACGCACCTCGGACGCCAACGAGTCGGCGGCGACGGGCTCGAGGAACGGGCTCGACGCCACCCGACCGCCGCGGGCCGCCGCCGTCAGCTCCGCGGCGAGCGTGCGGCCGCCGCCCTCAGCGGACGTCGCGCACCTCGATCCCCTTCGCTTTCAGGCGGTCGGGGAAGCCTTCGGCGTCGTCCCCTGCCACGCGCAGGACCAATCGGCGGCGGTGGCCCTCGATCACGCCGGCCGTCACCACCGCGACGACGTTCGAGGGCGGCGCCGCCTCGGCCGCCCGCGCGAGCACGCCCGGCTCGTCGGGCAGGTCGACGGTCACGCGCGTGCCGCCCTCCCGCAGGCCCAGGAAGCGCACGAACGCGCGCAACAGGTCGGTGATCGTGAGGATGCCGACCAGCTTCCCGCGGTCCACGACCGGCAGACCCGACACGCGGTGGGTCTCCATGAGCAGCGCGGCCTCCTCGATGGCGTCCTCGGAGCCGATCGTCGTCACTGGGGAAGTCATGACGTCCTTGATCGTCAGCTTCGATAGCAAGTAGTTGAGCTCGTAGACGGAGAGGCTCGTCGCCTTCGACGGCGTCGCCTCCTTGAGGTCGCGGTCGGTGACGATGCCGACGAGCTTGCCGTCGCGCATGACCGGCAAGCGTCGGTAGCCGCCGTCGCGCAGCTGTTGCATCGCCTCCATGACCGGGGTGGCGGCGGTCACGGTCTGCGGGTCGGCGGTCATCCAATCGCGCACCAACATGGTTCCTCCTCGCCGGAGCCCTCGGCGGGCGCCGCGGCCGCGCGGCGCCGGACGCGAGGCGCCGGGGCACGGGGACGGTTCCGGGATCTCCCGCACGATACCAAGTCGGCCGCGCACCCCGTACCGCCGCACGCGCGACCACCGTGCGCCACGCGCGTGGACGACGCATCGAGGCCCGGCGTTCGGGGACGCCCGTGGCATGATGCCGGCATGCGCTCCAGCCACGACCCGCTCGGCCAACCCCTGCCCGCCGCGACCGGACCGCTGCGGCTGACCGTGCTGGGCTCCACCGGTTCGATCGGCACCCAGACGCTCGACGTCGCCCACTGGCAGGGGCACGAGGTCGTCGGCCTGGCCGCGGGCCGGAACGCCGACGCCCTCGTCGCGCAGGCCGAGCGCTGGCGCCCCCGCTTGGTCGCGTGCGACGCCGACGTCGCCGACGCCGTGCGGTCCCGGTTGCCCGCGGGAACGCGGCTGGTGGTCGGCGAGGCCGGCGCCGCCGAGGTCGCCACCATGGAGGCCGACACCGTGGTCGCCGCCATCCCCGGATTTCGCGGGCTCGCCCCCACCCGCGCCGCGCTGCGCGCCGGTCGCCACGTGGCGCTGGCGAACAAGGAGGCGATGGTGTGCGCGGGACCGCTCGTCTGGGCCGAGGTCGAGGCCCACGGCGCGCGCCTGACGCCGGTGGACTCCGAGCACGCCGGGCTGTACCAGACGCTGCTCGGCGAACCCCGCGAGGGCGTGGCGGCGCTCGTGCTGACCGCGTCGGGCGGCCCGTTCCGCGAGGGGCCCGCGGACCTCGCGACCGTCACGCCCGAGCAGGCGCTCGCGCACCCGACGTGGCGCATGGGGCCCAAGGTGACGATCGACTCCGCGACGCTGTTCAACAAAGGGCTCGAGGTGCTCGAGGCCGCCTACCTGTTCCGGATGCCGCTGGAGCGCATCGAGGTGGTCGTGCACCCGCAGTCGCTCGTGCACGCGTTCGTGCGCTTCCACGACGGCTCGATCAAGGCGCAGATCGGCCCCCACGACATGCGTCTCCCGATCCAATACGCCCTGCACGCCCCCGCGCGTCCGCCGGTACCGTTGGCGCCGCTTCCGCTCGAAGGAACGTGGAGCTTCCATCGCCCCGACCTGGTCCGCTTCCCGGCGCTCGCGGCGGCGTACGCCGCCGGCCATGCCGGCGGCGACGCCCCGGCGCGCCTCAACGCTGCGGACGAGGTCGCCGTCGAGGCGTTCTTGAACGGCCGACTCCGCTTCACGGGCATCGCGCGCGTACTCGACGACGCCCTCGAGCACGCCGGAGGCGCCGCCCCGGGGTGGGACGACCTGGCGATCATCGATGCCGACGCCCGCGCTCGAGCGACCGAGGCGGTCGCGCGAGCCGCCCGGAACGACGCGTGATGCTCAGACGCGGGTGGCGGCTGCCGTTCCGGCCCTTCGGGGTGCCGATCGAGCTCGACCCGACCTTCGCGCTCGTGCTGCCGCTGTTCGCGTGGTTGATCGGCTCGCAGGTGCCGGCGTACGCGGAGCTGCTCGCCGGCCTCGGGGTGGTCCTGGACCCCGAGCCGTTGACCCAGGGGGCCACCCCGTGGCTGCTGGGGTCGGCGGGCGCGCTCGGTCTGTTCGCGAGCGTGCTGATCCACGAGCTCGGTCATGCGCTGGCGGCGCGCGCGTACGGCGTGAAGACGTTGCGCATCACCCTCTGGTTCCTCGGCGGCGTGGCGCAGCTCGACGAGCTGCCGCGCCGGCGCGGGGCCGAAGCGGTCGTCGCGATCGTCGGACCGATCACCAGCGCGCTGCTCTCGCTGATCCTGGCGGCGCTCCTGCGCGCCGATGCGGTCGCCGGTGGGCTCGCCTTCGTCGTCAGCTACCTCGCGATCACGAACGCCGGCCTGGCGCTGTTCAACCTCCTCCCGGCCCTGCCGCTCGACGGCGGTCGGGTGCTCCGCTCGCTGCTCGCCTTCCCCCTCGGAGAGGCCCGTGCGACGGCGGCCGCCAGCGGCGTGAGCCGCGCCGTCGCGATCGCGCTCGGCATCTACGGCTTCCTCACCTTCCAGGTCTTCCTGCTCGCGATCGCCTTCTTCATCGACGCCGCGGGCCGCGCCGAGGTCCGTGCCGCGCGTGCGCGTCGCGCGTTCGAGGGGCGCCGCGTCCGCGACGCCATGACGGCCGAGCCCATCACCGTCGACCTCGCCTGGACGGCCGGACAGCTGCGGCGGCTGCGCGCCTTCCGCCACCACACGGCGTACCCGGTCGTGGCGGTGGACGGCGCCCCGCTCGGCATCGTGCGGGCCGACGACCTCGACGGGGTCGATGACGCCACCAGCGCCGCCGATCTGATGCGGCCGGTGGAGACCGTCCGCGCCGACGCCGACCTCGAGGCGTCCGTCCGGCAGCTCGCGACCACGGCCGCGGGCCGCTTCGCCGTCGTCGACGAAGCCGGACGGTTGGTGGGCATGCTGACGAAGGCGGACATCGTGCGGTGGCTCCAGAGCGCGGACGACGCCCGCACCGGCGAAGGTGGCGGCGCGACCACGAAGCGCCCCGGACCCATGGCAGACTGAGCGCATGCCCTCGCTGCCGAGATCCCGCCCGTGCTGACCGCCGTCGTCTTCGTGACCGTCCTGTTGACGGCGGTGCTGGTGCACGAGCTCGCCCACTACGTCAACGCTCGGAGCGTGGGTCTGCCCGTGCGCGCGTTCAGCATCGGGATGGGCCCCGTGATCGCCCGCTGGCGCTGGCAGGGGACCGAATGGCGGCTCTCGCTGTTGCCGCTCGGGGGGTACGTCGATCTCCCCGGCATGGCGGCGAAGGTGAACGAGGACGGCTCGCTCGCCCATCCGGACGACGGTCTGGCGGTGCGGCCGCTCTACCAGAAGCTCTGGGTGCTGGTGGGCGGTGTGGTCGCGAACTACGCGCTCGGCATCGTGCTCCTCGCGGTCGCCGTCGTCCTCGCCCCCACGTACCGCGAGGTCGTGACCGGTGAGGCTCCGAACGTGCGCGGCACGGTGGTCGCAGCCGTCGCCGACGGTTCGCTGGCCGAGGCGGTCGGCGTGCGCGCCGGCGAGCGCCTGGCGGCGATCGGCGGCACCCTCGACCCGACCCCGGACCAGGCCGTCGCGGCCATCCAGGGCGCCGACGAGCTGACCCTCGTGCTGGTCGACGAGGCCGGCAACGAACGCACGCTCACGGTGCCGTGGCCCCCCACCGACCTCGCCGAGGGCGCCACGCCGGTGCTCGGGGTGCAGCTCACGCCCGCCGAGGTCGACGGCGTGGGCTTCGGTACGGCGCTCGCGGAGTCGGCGGCGTTCGGGGTCCGCGTGTTCCCGGAGATGGTGGTCGGCTTCGTCCGCGGCTTCGGCTCCGCGCTCAGCGGGCGTCCGAACGAGGACGTGGCGGGACCGGTGGGCATGGTGACGATGGTCGGCCAGGCGGCGCAGGTGGGGCTCGCCCCCGTGCTGCTCCTGGCGGCGCTGATCAACTTCTCGCTCGCCGTGTTCAACCTCTTGCCCATCCCCGGCCTCGATGGCGGTCGGATGCTGCTCGCGACGATCGTCGCCATCCGCGGCCGCCCCTTCAAGCCGGGCCAGGAAGAGGCTTTCCACTTCGTCGGGATCGCCGCCGTCCTCGCGCTCATCGTGCTGATCACCGTCCAGGAACTCGGCGGACTGCTCGGCGGATGACCCCGGCCCTCGACTGCGTCGTCGTGATCCCGGCGTACGAGGAGCAGGCCACCGTCGCGTCGGTCGTGCGCGTCGCGATCGACGCTGGGATCGGCCCGGTCGTGGTGGTCGACGACGGTTCGAGCGACCGCACCGCGGCTGCGGCGCGCGCGGCGGGCGCCGAGGTGCTGCGCCTCGAGACGAACGTCGGCAAGGGGGGCGCGTTGGCGGCCGCGGCGGCCGCGCGCAGCGAGGCCGTCCTGGTGCTGCTCGACGCGGACCTGACCGGACTCACGGCCGACCACGTGCGCACGCTGGCCGCCCCGGTGCGCGACCGCGAGGTCGACATGACGCGCGGGGTCTTCGACGGCGGGCGCTGGATGACGACGGTCGCTCAGCACGTCGTACCGCTCCTGAACGGCCAGCGCGCGGTCCGACGCGAGCTCCTGCAGGGCGTCCCGGGCCTGGCCGAGAGCCGCTACGGCGTCGAGGTCGCGATCACCGAGCACGCGCGCCGGCACCGGTGGCGCACCCGCGACGTGTCGCTGCGCGGCGTCTCGCAGGTGATGAAGGAAGAGAAACGCGGCTGGTGGCGTGGACAGAAGGTGCGCTGGATCATGTACGCCGAGATCGTGAACCAGGCGCTACGGCAGGCGCTTCAGCGAAACGCGCCCAAACGGTAGGCCAGGATCGCGAGCGATTCCTGCAGCGCGTACCGGGTCCGCTCGCCGGCCGTGCGGACCCCGACCGTGATCGCATCGATGGCGCTCGTGGTCGCGGGCATCGACCCCCGGCTCGCGGCGCACCGCCGCGAACGTGGCGAGGAAGGTCGCGAGCAGCAAGAGGGGCGCCAGCGCCAAGACCTTGAGCGGCGCGACGCCACGGCTCATCGCTCGTGCAGGCGCGCCTCCACCGCCTGCGCGTGGGCCTCGAGGCCCTCGGCGCGCGCGAAGCGGACCGCCGCCGGGCCGATGGCGCGCGCGCCGGCGGCGGTCAGCGCCACGACCGGGATCAGCCGCTGGAAGTCGCGCACGTTGATCGCGCTCGTGAAGCGGGCGGTACCCCCCGTGGGCATCACGTGCGACGGGCCCGCCACGTAGTCGCCGAGCGCCTCGAGCGACGACGCCCCGACGAACAGGCCGCCGGCGTGCCGGACGGCTCCGACCCACGCCCATGGGTCCTCGACGAGCAGGCACAGGTGCTCGGATGCGAAGGCGTTCGCAACGTCGATCGCCTCGGCGACCGAAGCGACGAAGACCACCGCGCCGCGCTGGTCGAGGCTGGCGCGCGCGGTGGCCTCGGTCGGGAGGGTGGCGAGCCGGCGCTCGAGCGCCGCCTCGACCCGCGGCCACAGAGCGCGGTCGCTGGTGACCAACACCGGCACCGCCTCGTCGTGCTCCGCCTGCGCGAGCAGGTCGGCCGCCACGTGCTCGGGATCGGCCGTGCCGTCGGCGACGACGAGCGTCTCCGTCGGACCGGGGAGCGAGGCGATGCCCACCTCGCCGAACACCGCCGCCATCGCGATCACGACCCACGCCGATCCGGGACCGACGATCTTGTCGACCCGGGGCACGCTGTCGGTGCCGTACGCGAGCGCGCCGATGGCTTGCGCGCCGCCCATGCGGTAGACCGCGCCCAGACCGAGCGCCTCGGCCACGTACGCGACGGCGGGATCGACCCCGCCATCGGCGCGCGGTGGGGTCGCCACGACCACGTCGCGGACCCCCGCCACCTGCGCCGGGACGGCGGTCATCACCAGCGAGCTCGCGAGCGTCGCCGCGCCGCTCGGGACGTAGCAGGCCACCCGATCGAGCCCGCGCGGCAGCTGCCCGAGCACGCCCTCGGGACCGGCGGTCAGGAACCCCTCCTTGGGTTGGTGTTCGTGGAACGCGCGCACGCGCGCGATCGAGCGATCGATGGCGGCCGCGAGGTCGCCCGGGACCTCGGCGGCCAGCGCGCGCCGCCGATCGGACGGGAGCTCGAGCGCGTCGAGCCGCACCCGGTCGAACCGTTCGGTCGCCTCGAGCACCGCCGCATCGCCGCGGGCGCGCACGTCCGCCAACAAGCCGTCGACCACGGCGCGCCGCGCGGGGTCGGACTGAGCGCTGCGGCGGTGGCGGAAGGCATCGATCGCAGCTTGGGGACCGTCATAGAAGCGCTTCACAGGTGAGTCTACCGTCGCGCATCGCAGGTAGGATGCCCCGCATGACGTCCCGGACGCTTCACGTCGCGGTCGTCGGCGCCGGCATCGTCGGCGCCGCGGTCGCCTGGTCGCTGGCGCGCCGCGGCGCGCGGGTCACGATCTTCGACCGCGCCGACGCGCCGGCCACCGGCTCCACCGGTCGCTCCGCCGCCGGGCTGCGGCACCAGTTCTCGCTGCGGGCCAACGTCCGCTTCTCCCGGTTCGGGGCCGATCGCTACGCGGCGTTCGGCCACGAGGTCGGAGCCGACGCAGCCTTCCGCCGGGTCGGCTACCTGTTCCTCGTGCCGCCCGGCGACGAAGCGCGTTGGGCGCGCGACCGGGCGATGCAGGGCGAGGAGGGCGCGCGCGTCGAGCGCTGGTCGCTCGACGAGCTCGCGCGCCGCGCCCCGTACGTCGCACGCGAGGGCTTGGCCGAGGGCAGCTTCGGGCCGGACGACGGCGTCCTCGATCCCCACGCCGCCACCCTCGGGTACCTGAACGCGGCGCGCGCGCTCGGTGCCGACCTACGGCTGGGCCACGCCGTCCGCAGCCTCGCCGCGCAGGGCGGCGGTTGGCGCGTCGCCACCGACGCGGGCACGCTGGCGGTCGACCGGGTGGTGAACGCGGCCGGGCCCCAAGCCGGCGGCGTGGCCGCGCTCGCCGGCGCGCGCCTGCCCGTGGTCGCCTCGCGACGCGACGTCTTCGTCACTGCCCCGATCGACGGCCTGCCGTTCCCGACGCCGCTGGTGGTCGACGCGGCGACCGGCGTCTGGTGGCGGTCCGAGGGCGAGCGGCTGCTGTTGGGGCGGTCGAACCCAGCGGAGCCCCCCGGCGAGCGCGAGGGCGTGGATTGGGCGTGGTTCGAGGCGACGCTCGAGGCGGCGCTGCCGCGCTTCCCGTTCCTGGAGCGCGCGCGCCTCGACCGGCGCGCGAGCTGGTGGGGATGGTACGAAGTCACGCCCGACCACCTCCCCGCGATCGGCGAGGCAGCCGATGCCCCGGGCCTGTGGCACGCCGCCGGGTTCTCGGGGCACGGCGTGCAGCACGCGCCGGCGACCGGCGCCGCGATCGCCGACGCCCTGCTGACCGGCGGCGACGGCGGCTTCGACCTGGCCCCGTTCGATCCGTCCCGCTTCGGACGGCCTGCGAGCGGCGCTCGGGCGGACGAGGCGCGGGTGGTCTGACCGCCGTCGAACGGATCAGGCGCCGCGCCGCATCCCGTCGAAGGCCAGCACCAGCGCGCGCCGCAGCTCGTCGCGGAGCGAACGGTCGCGGCGGTAGGCCGCCCACTGGAGGGCCGTGAGCACGAAGGTGTTCGCGAGCACGCGCGCGAGCCGACCGTACGAGTAGTCGGAGCGCACCTGACCCGCGGCGCGTGCGCGCGCGAGCAGCCGGCGCAGCACGTCGTTGAGCGGCAGCGCGAGGAAGGCCGCGCGCGAACGCTCGACGTCGGGGTCGAGGAGCTCGAACATCAGCGGCACGACGAGGTCGCCGTTGGCCTCGGTGAGCACCGCCAGGTCGTCGAAGAAGCGCTCCACCGCGACGAGCGGGTCGCCGGTCTCGGGCACCCGGGTGGCGAGTCGTTCGGCCTCCGCGGCGAACCAGGCGACCAAGATCGACTGCTTGCGGCGGAAGTGGTTGAAAACCGTGCCGCGCGAAACGCCGGCGGCCCGGGCGACGTCCTGCATCGTCGTGGCCTCGTAGCCGCGCACGGCGAACAGCTCGAGGGCGGCGCGCAGGATGCGCGCGCGCCGCTCGGCGATCGCGCGCTCTCGGGTGCGCGTCGGCCGCGCCGCGGAGGATGCCATGGTTCGGCATCGTACCCGGCGCCGCGCGGCGCGGGGCGTGGCGCGTCCGCGGACCGAGCGAACGGCCGCACCCCGTTCGGGGTGCGGCCGCGAATTCGCTAGGGCCTGGCTCGGAAGCCGTCGGTCAGGCTCGACGCGCTTGGTCGACGAGCGCCTTGAAGACGGCCGGCTCGCGGACGGCGAGGTCGGCGAGCA